>NZ_JAKMTQ010000004.1:0-138181 GCF_025773245.1 Campylobacter sp. CNRCH_2007_0968H
ATGCCCTATAGCTAAAACATCTTTAGAAAAAGTATGTAAATTATAGTCACCTCCAACTACCGCTAAGAGTTTTCCATTAGCATAAACAGGAATGGCATAAGTAATTCCTATTTCTCCTGTTGTTACAGATTTATATGGATCAGTTGTTATAAATTTTCCAGCTGCTTTAGCTTCTTTATACCAACCTCTATTTTTAGTATCATAACCCTTTGATAAATCAAGTACTTGACCATCTGATTGATAATTTTTGCCACTATCTTCAAAACCAACATAAACTAGCTCAAACCCAGAAGTTTTTGCAGCTAGTTTGAGAATTTGCATAATTTGTTCTGAAGGCATATTTAAATTACTAGAAAATTGCTCTGCTAAAGATTCTATAGCTAATCTTTTAGTTTTTCCATAAAAATCATACAGAGCATTTGTATCCACCATATTGTTTACTTGTATTTCTGTTAGTAAATCAAAAGTACTATTTTTTGAATTAAAATAACTGACTAAATTAATCAGTATTACAATAGAAACTACACCTACACACATTATCCATATAAGCTTTGAAGATAAGCTCTTAGAAAATGAAAAAACCATAACAGCTCCTTAAAATTTTGTAGTAAATTTTTATACAACGATTATCATGCTATTAATACAATAAAATGACAACAAAATAATAAATATATAAAATAAAAAGTAAATTATTTATTACATGATGTCCTAGTTATAATATTTTAAAAGCATTTATCAAAAATGTATATTAATCAGTATATTTTGAGAGTATTGTAACTTTATAACACAATTTATACTAAGCTGAAAGAATAACTTTCAGCTTAAAAAATTATAATTTATTTTCGTTTTTACTTAGATAATCAGCAACACCTTTAGGGTCAGCCTTCATACCTTCATCACCTTTATTCCAACCAGCTGGGCAAACTTCACCATGTTCATTAGTAAATAGCATAGTATCAACCATTCTAATCATTTCATCAATGTTTCTTCCAAGTGGTAAGTCATTTATAACTGCATGGCGGATTGTTCCATCAGCATCAAGCAAGAAAGAACCTCTTAAAGCAACTGCTTCTTCAAATAAAACATCAAAATTTCTAGCAATTTGTTTTGTTAAGTCAGCTACTAAAGGAAATTTAACTTGACCTATACCACCTTGATTTACAGGCATATTTTTCCAAGCAAAGTGAGAGAATTCGTTATCGCAAGATACACCAATTACTTCAATACCTCTATCTTTAAAATCTTGATATCTTTTATCAAAAGCAATAATTTCAGAAGGGCAAACAAAAGTAAAATCTTTTGGATAGAAAAATACTACTGCACCTTTTGGTCCTATATTTTTATAAAGATTAAAATCTCCAACTATTTCATTATTACCTAATACAGCAGGTGCTGTAAAATCAATAGCTTTTTTAGTTACTATCATCGTTTATCTCCTAATTAATAAATTTTATTTGTAACAAAATAATATCATTTGTAAATTTAAAAATTTATTAATTGTGTAAATTTGTATGTAAATTAATTTTATTATCAAAATTAAAAGATTTTAAGAATAAAATTAAGACAATTTTGATAATCTTATATTAAACTTTTAATATTTAAGGAGTAAAAAATGGCAGTTAAAATTACTGATATTTGTATAGCATGTGGTTCTTGTATAGATGAATGCCCAGTAAGTGCAATCGTAGATGATGCAAATAACCCTGAGGGCGAAGATAGATATTATGTTTATGCTGATAAATGTGTTGAATGTGTAGGACATAATGATCAGCCAGCATGTGCAAGTGCATGTCCAACTGATGGCTGTATTGTATGGAGCGATGTAGTTAGTGGTCAACCAAGTCGTGATAATATCGGAAGCGATTTAAGAGATGGCTCAACTCCGGTATTTGCTTAATTAATACCCAATACAAGCATCTTTCTAGTATTTAAGATGCTTGTAGCTTCTTCATTTTATAACTCAAAATTACAATTTTTATATAATTTTAAAGCATTTTTTGATATAATTAGCTCTTTTATAAACATAAAACTTATCTAAATTAAGGGGACGATTTTGGAAAAAACACTTTCTATTATTAAACCTGATGCAGTAAAAAAAGGCGTTATTGGTCAAATTTTAACACGCTTTGAAAGCAATGGTCTAAGAATAGCGGCTACAAAAAAAATACAGCTTTCAGAAAAAGAAGCACAAGAATTTTATGCTGTACACAAAGATAGACCATTTTTTAAAGACTTAGTTGAATTTATGATCAGTGGTCCGGTTGTGGTTTCTGTTTTAGAAGGCGAAAATGCTGTGTTAAAAAACAGAGAATTAATGGGTGCTACAAATCCAAAAGAAGCGGCTCCTGGTACTATCAGAGCAGATTTTGCAGATAGTATTGATGCAAACGCGGTTCATGGAAGCGATAGCTTGGAAAATGCAAAAATTGAAATAGAATTTTTCTTTTCAAAAACTGAAATTTTATAATGAAAATTGCCTTTGCAAAACTTAGCTCTGTAGCTTATCCTTTTAAACTAGATCTTGATAATATAGTTTTTGAAGGAACTATTACAAAAGTTAATCCAAAATTAGCTAAAATAACAGCTAATTTTAAAGGATTTACTTATAGAAATTGCGATCGATGTGGTGATGAAATGGAACTTGAAATCGATCAAAATATAGAGCTTTTTGCAAGCGATGGAATTTTTAAAGATGAAAATAATACTTTAAGTGATACTATGGAGTTTTTTGACTCTCATATTGACTTAATAGAGCTTGCTACAAGTGAATTACAATCTTACTTAAGTGATTATTTTTATTGTAATAAATGTTTAAATTAATAAAGGAGTAAAAAATGGCAGTACCTAAGAGAAGAGTGAGCAAAACTCGCGCAGCAAAACGCAGAACTCATTACAAAGTTACCCTACCTATGCCTATTAAGGATAAAGATGGTAGCTACAAAATGCCTCATCGTGTAAATCCTGTAACTAAGGAATATTAAGAACAATGACGAGCATTGCTATTGATGCAATGGGTGGTGATTTTGGGGAAAAACCTATTATAGAAGGTGTAATTCAAGCTCTAAAAGAGCGAAAATTTAAAGCCATCTTAGTAGGAGATCCTCAAAAGCTTAAAACCTTAATCCCTCAAGAATTAAACTCATATATAGAATATGAAGAGGCTTTTGATGTATTTGCTATGGAAGAAAATTCTACAGATGCATTAAAACGAAAAGATAGTACAATCTACAAAGCCATAGATTTAGTAAGAAATCAAAAAGCAAAAGCTGTTGTGTCAGCTGGACATAGTGGAGCTACTATGAGTTTGGCTACTTTAAGACTTGGAAGATTAGCCAATATCGCTAGACCTGCAATAGCCACTTTAATGCCAAATATCCATTCAAGAACATTAGTGCTAGATGTTGGTGCAAATGTTGATTGCAAAAGTGAACATTTGTTTCAATTTGCCATTATGGGTGAAGCCTATGCTAAAGAAATTTTAAAAATTGCTAAGCCTAGAGTTGCTTTGCTTTCAAATGGTGAAGAAGAATGCAAAGGAAATGAGCTTACTAAAGAAACCCATCAACTTTTAAAGCAACTTCCAAATTTTGTCGGAAATGCTGAGGGAAGAGATATATTTAATGGCACGATAGATGTATTAGTATGCGATGGTTTTAATGGAAATATCTTACTTAAAACCGGCGAAGGCGTAGCAAGTGTTATTACAAAACTTTTAAAACAAGAAATTCAAAAATCTTTTTTATCAAAACTTGGCTATCTTTTAGCAAAACCTGCTTTTAATGAATTAAAAACCCACATTGATTATGAAGAATATGGCGGGGCTCCACTTCTAGGTGTGAAAGAATGTGTCATTATAAGTCATGGTAAAAGCGGTCCAAAAGCCATTAAAAATGCTATTTTTCAAGCATTAAATTTTACACAATCAAATATAAATCAAACTATAGAAAAAGAACTTGCCAATTATGAAATCAACTAAAGCTTCATTAAAAAGTATAGCTTCTTACATTCCCGAAAAAATACTTAGCAATAAAGAATTAGAATCTATGGTGCAAACTAGTGATGAGTGGATATTAAGAAGAACAGGAATAGAGCAAAGACGCATAGCAAATGATGATGAAAACACGAGCGATCTTGGTACTAAAGCAGCTATCAAAGCTATGCAAAGAGCGAATTTAAAACCTCAAGACATAGATGCTATTATTGTTGCTACTTTAAGTCCTGATTGCTTTACTATGCCATCAACTGCATGTAAAATTGCTCATAATCTTGGATTAAAAGACATCACTGCTTTTGACATTTCTGCAGCATGTTCAGGGTTTATTTATCTTTTAGAACTTGCTAAATCTATGGTTGAAAGCAAAACAAAGAAAAATGTTTTAATTATTGGAGCTGAAAAAATTAGCTCTATTATAGACTATACAGATAGAAGTATTTGTGTTTTATTTGGCGATGGAGCTGGTGCTGGAATTGTATCTTTAGATGATAATTATCCGATTATAGATACTCATACAGCAAGTGATGGGGAGTTTGGAGATTTATTAATAACTCAAAGATCTCAAAAAAGTAGCATTTGCTCTCCTCTTTCTATGCAAATGAAAGGAAACGAAGTATTTAAAATTGCAGTAAATACTCTAAGTAATGATGTTGTTGATATTCTTGCAAAAAATAATATAAAAAGTGAAGAAATTGATCTTTTTATACCTCATCAGGCTAATTTAAGAATTATTAAAGCCGTGCAAGAAAAATTAAATTTTGCAGATGAACAATGCGTGGTTACAGTGCAAAAATACGGCAATACTTCAGCAGCCTCAATACCTATGGCAATGAATGATGCTTATGAACAAGGTCGTTTAAAACAAGGCTCACTAATATTGCTTGATGCTTTTGGTGGTGGATTTACTTGGGGTTCAGCATTGCTTCGTTTTGGCGGAGAAAATAACAAATAAGTTTATAAAGCTTATTTGTTATTTAAAAGTTTCTATTTGATCTAATACTGACTTTCTAACTTGATTGTCTGAAGAATCTACACGAATATAAAACTCTACCCTATTATTTATTTCATCTTCTTTATTTGTACTTAAAGGATAATTATCACCAAAACTTACAACTATAAGTTGAGTTGGATCGATTCCTTTAGCTATTAAATAATCAGCTACAACTTGAGATCTTTTACTAGCTAAATCAAAATTTCTCTTAGGATCCCGATCGCTTGCATCAGTATAACCTCTAAGTTCTATTTGAGCTTGCTTTGGCATTTTCTTAAGCACTTCACTAATACGCTTTAAAAAATCTTGTACATCAGCAGAATCAATCTGAATACTACCTCTAGCAAATTCAACTCTAGCTGGTAAATTTAAAACTATATTATTTTCTCTTTGATCTAATGCTGCTTTTAATTTTTCTATATTTTCTTGTTGAGTAATACTTAATTTCTTAAGTTTTTCAAGCTCTTCTACATTTGCATTTGAAGGTGCGCTATATTTATTATGCACTTCACTTTCTTTTTCTAAAGGACTAGAAGCAGTGAATTCAAAAATTTTAACAAATTCAGTTTTCAAGGCTTCAGTTTTTGCAGGATTACTTTCAGAAATCGCCCAAAGAGCAATAAAAAGTGCCAAAAGCAAACTTAAAAAGTCTGCATAAGGCACTGCCCATTTTTCACCTGCTGGACATTCTGGACATTTATGTTTTTTTCCCATTTTTAACTCTTATTTATCAAATTGAGAAATTCTAGGCTCATCATGGCTTAAATAGTTAAATAACTTTGCCTCCAAATCTCTTGGATTAGCTCCTTCTGCAATGCTTACAATAGCGTGAGAAATAACTATTCTTTCCTTAATTAAATCATGTGAATTAGCTTTCATTTTATTACCCCAAGGCCCAAATAAAGCATAAGCACCAAAAATTCCCGTAACAGTTGCTGTAAAAGCTCCTGAAATACCCGCTGCCATAGCCTGTGGATCATCAAGTAGTTTAAGTGCCAAAATCAATCCAAAAACAGCACCAACAAGCCCCATAGTAGGACAAGTTTCACCAAAGCGTATCCAATATTCTGCACATTCTTTATAATATTCTTCCATTTCTTCTACTTGAATTTCCATACTTTCTTTAATTTCTTCTACGCTCTTACCATCTACCATCATCATCATAGCTTCTTTTAAGAACTCATTGTCAATTTCATTAGTTTTTGACTCTAAAGCCAAAAGTCCATCTCTTCTTGCTATAACAGAGTATTCTACAAGCTCAGCTATTCTTTGACTTAAATTTACCCCCGAACCTTTAAAAACTACCTTTAATTCCTTATATGCACCTTTAACAATTTTTTTATGTGTAGAAGTCATTGCGCAAAAAGCTGCTGTAGGCACCACGATAATAAAAGACGCTAAGTGTAAAACATGCAAAGGGTTACCACCCTCTAAAATATCCCCTACAGAAATACTAACAACAGCTAATACCATCCCAAGTATGGTTGAAAGATCCATTAAACATTCTCCTTATTTTAATATACCCCAATTTTTGGCAATACTTGATGAAGTTTTTAATTTAACTTTTAATTTTACAATATTTTCCATAATATCACTAGCTTTTTTTGCAAAATCCTCACAAAGTTCATCTTTTACTTCAAAAATAAGCTCATCATGAATTTGCAAAATTAAGCGTTTGTTTTCATCCAAATTTCTACTTATTTCTATCATTGCCAATTTTATTATATCGGCAGCTGAACCTTGAAGTATAGAGTTAATACTCTCTCTTTCATGCATTGCAATTTGCATAGGCTTTGCATTTTCAAAATCAAAATAACGCTTACGACCTAGCAAAGTACTTATAAAGCCATTTTGCTTAGCTTCATTTTTTACCTTTTCAAAATAAGTTTTAATACTAGTAAAATTCTCAAAATATTTTTCAATATATTCTTTAGCCAACTTTGCTTCTATTTTTAAATTTTGACTCAAAGTCTTATAACCCATACCATAAATAAGACCAAAATTTATACTTTTAGCAATACTTCTTGTCTCATAATCACTATGGCCAAAAATCATAATAGCAGTTTTTGCATGAATATCCTCATCGTTTGAAAACGCTTCTAATAATTTCTCATCTTCACTAAAATGTGCTAGCATTCTAAGCTCAATTTGTGAATAATCAAGTGAGATAAAACTAAATCCTTCTTTTGCAATAAAGCAAGATTTATAATCCTTAGCATATTGACCATGTGCAGGGATATTTTGCAAATTTGGATCTTTTGATGAAAGGCGTCCAGTAGCTGTTCCTGTTTGCAAAAAACTTGAATAAATTCTTGAATTTTCATCTTTTTTAGCTAATTTTAACAAAGGTTCACAATAAGTAGAAACTAATTTTGCAAGCTCTCTGTAAGCTAAAATTTCTTTTACAATCAAATGTTCATCTAAAATAGCATTTAAAACCTTTTCATCAGTAGAATAACCTGTCTTACCTTTTTTACCACTTGGTAATTTTAATTTTTCAAATAAAATATCCCCTACTTGTTTAGGAGAGTTAATATTAAATTTTTCACCCGCTAAATCATATATTTTTTCACTTAGTATTTTAATATCTTGATTAAAACTTTGCATTAAGTTTTCAAGCTTTCGAGTGTCAAGTTTAATGCCATTATTTTCCATCATAATAAGCACTTTGATAAATTCAAACTCACTTTTTTGTGCAAGTTCAAATAAAGGCTTTTCTAAATTTTTTAAAAAATACAAATAAAATCTTAAAGTAATATAAGCATCTTCAGCAGCATATTTACAAGCTTTTTCTACATCCACTCCTGCAAAGTTTTCTCCTTTTTTTACCAAGTCTTCAAAATGTAAAGTCTCATAAGCAAACAATCTTTTTGCCAAATCATCCATATTTACACGCAAACTTGGCTCTTTAAGCCATGCAAGTATCATAGTATCAGCATAGTTTTTTGGAGGAAGTAAATTAAAATTATTTTTTATGATTTCAAAGTCATATTTAAGATTATGGCCTATAACCGTGCTTTGATATATTTTTTCTATACCCTTTTTAGCTACTTGCATAGAAATTTGCTTACAAACTCCTAAATAATCATGTGCAAGTGGCACATAAAAGGCTTCACTTTCATGAAAACAAAAACTAAACCCTACTATCTTAGCTTCTTTAGTATCCAAGCCCGTAGTTTCGGTGTCAAAAGCAACAATGCTTTGATCATCAATTTTTTCTAAAATTTCAAATAATTCTTTCTCATCTAAAATTAATCTTGCATTAAATCCTAAATTTTTATCTTTATTAGTAGGATTAGTGCGTAGTTTTTTTAACAAAGCATTTAATTCATAATGCTCTAAAATATCCATAATCTTAAGCAAAGGCTCATCTTTTGGATACTCACAATTTAAAAGCATATCTTTTACATCTAAATTTTCATACAAAGAAGCAAGTTTTTTGCTCAAAAAGGCATTTTCTTTGCCTTCAAGCAACAAATTACGACTTCTCTCATTACGCACTAGTGTTAAGTTTTCATAAATTCCTTCAATACTTTCAAACTCATCAAGTAAATTCTTAGCACCCTTAGCACCAATTCCTTTTACCCCTGGGATATTATCTGAACTATCTCCACATAGAGCTAAAAAATCTCTTATTTGGCTAGGTTTTACCCCATATTTTTCCAAACACCCTGCTTCATTATAATCATTTTTTGAAATAGGGCTATAAATACTAACTTTATCATCTTTTATAAGTTGATACAAATCTTTATCTTGAGTGATAATTCTTATAAAAATATCCTTACTTTCACACTCTTTAACTAAAGATGCGATGATATCATCAGCCTCATATCCTTCGCAAGAAAAACTTGAAAAACCCATTTTTTCTATCATTTGAATGCAAATTGGAATTTGAGCTAATAAATCAGGTGGAGGTGGAGTGCGGTTGATTTTATAATTTGGATCAATTTCACTTCTAAAAGTTTTTCCTTTACTATCAAGAGCAAAAATAATCATATCACTAGGATGTTCATTTTTCAAACTATAAATAAAATTAGCAAAACCACTAATCATATTACTAGGCTCACCTTTTGAATTTTTCAACCCCTTTAAAGCATAAAAAAGTCTAAAGAAAAAGCCAAAAGTATCAATTATTGTTAAAGTTTTCATTTTTTTCCTATATTAAAAAATAATAATAATTATCGCCCAAAATTATTTAAAAGTCGGTAAAAAGTATTAAATTTCCATTTTAAGCATTTTAGTTACAATTATATTTTAAATTTAAAACAAAGGTTTAATCTTGCAAACAAAATCAATCGCGGATGAAAATTTTCAAACTCCACAAGGAAAAAAGGCATTTAAAAAGGCTGTGTTTTCATGCTGGCTAGGAACTGCCATGGAATATGCAGATTTTGCACTTTATGGCTTAGCTGCAGCTACTGTTTTTTCAGAAGTTTTCTTTCCTGAACAAACTCCTGTTATAGCATTATTGCTTAGTTTTGTTACTTATGGTATAGGTTTTATTGCTAGACCTATTGGAGCTTTATTTTTTGGATATTTAGGAGATAAATACGGAAGAAAAAATGTATTAATGAGCACCATTGCATTAATGGGTATTTCAACTACTTTAATTGGTTTTATACCAAGTTATGCAGTAATTGGAATTTGGGCTCCTATATGTTTGGTTATTTTGCGTTTTATGCAAGGCTTTGGAGCAGGTGCTGAGCTTTCAGGTGGGACTGTCATGCTTGGAGAATATGCTCCTAGCAAACATAGAGGTTTAATCTCTTCTGTTATAGCACTTGGATCAAACAGCGGAACCTTGCTTGCGGCTTTCGTGTGGCTTTTAGTTACAAGTATGGATGATGCTAGTTTTAAAGAATGGGGATGGAGAATTCCTTTTATAGGAAGTATTTTTATAGCACTTTTTGCTGTTTATATGCGTTTAAATGTAAAAGAAACTCCTGTTTTTGAAAAACAAAAAGAATTAATGCTAAAAATTCGTCATGAAAATGAAGCACATATGAAAGAAGATGAAAGAACTTTTTGGCAGAAAAGTCGTGCATTTTGGACTATGGTGGGTATAAGGATAGGAGAAAATGGACCATCTTATCTTGCACAAGGCTTTATAGTAGGTTATGTAACTAAAATTTTACTTCTTGATAAATCAGTAGCCACAACTGCTGTTGTTATCGCTTCTTTGGTGGGATTTTTGGTTATACCTTTAGCAGGATATTTAAGTGATAAATTTGGAAGGCGTATTACTTATAGAACCTTTTGCTTGCTTTTAATGCTTTATGCTTTCCCTGCTTTTATGCTACTTGATAGTAAAAATGAAATTATTGTAATTTTAACTATCATTGTAGGTATGTCTTTAGCATCTTTAGGAATTTTTGGCGTACAAGCTGCGTGGGGTGTGGAGCTTTTTGGAGCAAAAAATCGCTATACCAAAATGGCACTAGCAAAAGAATTTGGCTCTATACTTTCAGGAGGAACCGCTCCTATGATAGCTTCAGCTTTGCTTGCTTATTATGGCACTTGGTGGCCAATAGCCTTGTATTTTGTTATCACTGCAGGAATTGGTTTTATCACAACTTTCTTTGCACCAGAAACTAGAGGCAGGGATTTAAATTTAATAGAAGATGCGATATGATACGCCTTATTTTAGATACTGATATAGGCAATGGAATAGCAGGGGCTAATACTGATGATGGTTTAGCCCTTGGACTTATTTTAGCCTCCAAAGAAATCAAACTTGAAATGATTAGCACTTTAAGTGGTAATGTGCAAGCTTTAACCGCTTATAGTGTTGCTAAAGATTTATTAAATAAGCTTAATCTAGATATACCTTTGTATTTAGGTGCTCATGAAGCTTTATGTGAAGATAGTCATTTTTGGAGACAAAGACTAGATAAAGGCGTAGAAGAGTTTAAGCTTACTCATCTTTGGGATCATATAAAACCTATAAAAATCTTAGAAAACATAAACCCAAATGCTTGTATGAAAATGGGTGAGCTTATTATGCAAAACCCAGGTGAAATTTCAATTTGCGCTATAGGGCCTTTAACAAATATAGCCATAGCTATGAAGCTTTTTAAAGACTTTGATAAAAATGTAAAAGAAATTTTTATCATGGGTGGAAGTTTTGATATGCCTTATCATATCAAAGATACAAATTTTGGCTTTGATCCTGAAGCTGCTAGTATAGTTTTAAACTCAAGAGCTAAAATCACACTTGTTCCTTATAATGCAACAATGCAAACTATGCTCACGCATGAAGATTTAAATACTTTAGAAAATCAAAATCCACTTTGTGATTTTTTAGTGCAGACTTTAAGAGTTTGGATTGATTATGCAAGCAAAACAAGAGGCACAAATGGCACATGGATACACGATGCATTAACTATTGCTTATATGCTTGATCCAAATTTAGCAAATTTTGATGAGTATTTAGTAGATGTCATTTGTGATAGTACTTTTGCTAGAGGAAGCACGATAAGGTGTTTTAAAGATGCAAAAATGCCTATGAAAAATCATGAATTAAAAAACACCATAAAAGTTTTAAAAGATGTTGATAATGCTAGACTTTTAAATCTTTTAAAATCAAGGCTTTTAAATGGAATTTGCTATGAAAATTACAAAAGCATAACGACTTAATTTACCCAAGGCTATAAAAATACTTGCTTTTAAAAAAGAATACTTAGCAAATCCAAGCCCTAGTGCAAAAAGATCTCCCACTATGGGCAAAAAAGTAAAAAAAGCATACAAAGAGCCAAATTTTTTAAAGTTTGCATTGATTTTTTCTAATTTACATAAAGAGTTTTTAAAATATTTTTCCAAAATTTGACTCTCTCCAAAATAAGCTAATGCATAAGTACTTAAACTACCCAAAGTATTTCCCAAACTTGCTATAAATAAAACCATATAAGCATTAAAATCTAATTTCACAAAAGCAAGCACAAAAGCCTCACTTGCCATAGGTAAAAGCGTGCTAGAGAGAAAACATACTATAAAAAGCCCTATATAGCTTATATCATTATATAAAAAATCAAACATTACAAATTTTCTTAGTATTTATTTTATAAACTATCATTTTAAAGAATTTTTAATAATAATTATCTTAGAATGTAAAGTCATTTGGCAATTTTTTAAAAGGAAAAACTATGGAAAGGAAAAAATTTTCTAAACTAAATTTAGAATACTCATTTAACAAAGCTTCTTTTTCTTGGCGTTAAGCCTGCTACTACATTTTCAATCATTTTTTATTTTACATTTTTAGTTTTAGTTGATCATTTTTTGATTTTAAATTATTAATCATTTTAAGGAAACACTATGAAAAAATATTATGGAAAATTTGGTGGGCAATTTGTGCCAAATGAAGTAAAAATAGCATTAGATGAAGTAGAAAAAGCTTTTTTAAAACTCAAAAAAGATAAAGATTTTAACACAGAATTAAAAGAACTCTTAGCTAATTATGTGGGAAGACCTACACCTTTATACCATGCTAAAAATTTAAGCAAGCTTTATAATCATGAAATTTATTTAAAAAGAGAAGACTTAACTCACACAGGAGCTCATAAGATCAACAATGCCATAGCTCAAGCCTTAATGGCAAAGAAAATGAATAAGAAAAAAATTATTGCAGAAACCGGAGCAGGACAACACGGGCTTGCAACAGCTACTGCAGCAGCACTTTTGGGGCTTGAATGTGAGATATTTATGGGAGCTATTGATGTAAAAAGGCAAGCCTTAAATGTCTATAAAATGGAGCTTTTAGGAGCAAAAGTTCACGCAGTAGAAAGTGGAAGTAAAACTTTAAGTGATGCGGTAGATGAGGCTTTAAAGTTTTGGGTTAAAAATACCAAAGAAGTATTTTATGTAGTAGGAAGTGCAGTGGGGCCTTATCCTTATCCACAAATTGTTACGCATTTTCAAAGTATTATAGGTAAAGAATGCAAAATGCAACTTAGAAAATTAAATAAAAAAGTTGATTACATCATAGCAGCAGCTGGAGGTGGTAGCAATGCTGCTGGAATTTTTCATGCATTTTTAAAAGATGAAAAAGTTAAGCTCATAGGTGTTGAAGCGGCAGGTTTAGGAAAAGATACACCTTATCATGCAGCCACACTTACTAAAGGCGAAGAAGGTATTATCCATGGTATGAAAACTAAAATTTTACAAGATGATAAAGGCAATATTGCTCATACTTTTAGTATTTCTGCTGGGCTTGATTACCCTGGCATAGGGCCTTTGCACGCATATTTGCAAGAAAGTAAAAGAGCAAGTTATCATGCTATTAGTGATGATGAGTGTATTAATGCTTTAAAATTATTATGTAAAGAAGAAGGTATTATACCCGCTATTGAAAGCTCACATGCATTAGCTTATTTAGAAAAACTTTGTCCGACTTTAAAGAAAAAAAGTGTGATAGTTGTAAATCTTTCAGGAAGAGGAGATAAAGATATGCAAAGTATTTATGAATATAAAAAAGGTGAAATTTATGGTTGAAGAATAACTTCAACCAATTTATTTTTTTATGCTTTTTAGCTCTAAATTTAGATAATACCCTGTATAAGAACCACTTTTTTTATGATTTTTAGCAAGCTCTTCAACGCTACCTTTAGCTATAACCTTACCACCTTTAACTCCACCTTCAGGTCCCATATCGATGATATAATCAGCATTTTTAATCACATCTAAATTATGCTCTATCACAAACACACTATTTCCAAGATCAACTAAATGTTGCAAAACTACAATAAGTTTATTAACATCTTCAAAATGAAGTCCTGTTGTAGGTTCATCTAAAATATAAAGAGTTTTTCCTGTATCGCTTCTGCTTAATTCTTTAGCTAGCTTAATACGCTGAGCCTCCCCGCCACTTAAAGTAGTTGCATTTTGTCCTAAGGTAAGATAATCAAGCCCAACTTTTACCAAAGTATCAAGCTTTTGTTTTATCTTTGGTACAGAAGTAAAAAACTCGCTTGCTTCAATAATACTCATATTTAAAACATCAGCTATGCTTTTACCTTTATATTTAATCTCTAAAGTTGCATCATTATATCTTTTACCATTACAAACATCACAAGTTACCATCACATCAGGCAAAAAGTGCATTTCTATTTTAATTTCACCATCTCCACTACACTTTTCACATCTTCCACCTTTAACATTAAAAGAAAAACGCCCTGCTTTATAACCTCGCATTTTAGCTTCTTTGGTAGCTGCAAAAAGATTACGAATTTCATCCATAGCACCTGTATAAGTAGCGGGATTTGAACGAGGAGTCCTTCCTATAGGACTTTGATCAAGATAAATTACCTTATCAAGTTTTTCCAAACCTTCTATCTTAGCCCCACTTAGTTTTTTAACTTTTTTAGCACGGTTAAGCTCTTCTTTTGCAAATGGAAGCAAAGTTTGCAAGATTAGCGAGCTTTTACCACTTCCTGAAACACCTGTAATTGCTACTAAATTATGCAATGGAAAATCTACACTTAAATTTTGAATATTATTAATACTCACATCTTTTAAACTAATAAAATCTTTTTGTTCTCTGTGTTTTTGATGGGCAATTTGCTTTTTACCACTCATATAAAGGGCAGTTTGGCTTTTACTTTTTAATAATTCTTTATAAGTTCCACTAAATACAACTTCACCACCAAATTTACCAGCATTTGGACCAATATCTACGATAAAATCTGCTTCTTCTATTGTCATTTTATCATGCTCAACCACGATTAAAGTATTACCCTTTTGCTGAAGATTTCTTAAAGTTTTAATGAGTTTTGCTGTATCTCGCTCATGCAAACCAATGCTAGGCTCATCTAAAACATACATCACCCCACTTAAACCACTACCAATTTGAGATGCTATACGAATTCTTTGAGCTTCACCTCCACTAATTGTTCTTGCATCACGCCCTAAGGATAAATACCCAAGTCCTACATCATAAAGAAAAAACAATCTTTCATTAATTTCTTTAAAAATAGGTTTAGCTATCAATCTTTCTTGCTCACTTAAATACGCAAAATTAGCTTCTTTTGAAAAAAATGCAGTGGTATTTTCTATGCTCATATCTAAAATTTCACCCAAATTTTTCTCAGCTACTTTTACAGCTAAACTTTCAGCTCTTAAACGATGACCATTGCAATCTTTACAAGTTTTTTCGCTCATATACTCGCTTAAATCTTTTTCATCTTTTAGCATTTCATAAGCATATTTAACTGCACCTTCAAATTTGCGATTTAAGCGATGTCTTTTCCATAAAAAGTTAATTTCCTTGGCATTACCATAAAGTACTAGACGCTTTTCTTCTTCGCTTAGCTCATTATATGGAATTTTTACCCTTATATCATTTTGCTCGCAAAAGGCCATTAAAAACTTATAGTAATAACTTTTATTAAACCCATATAATAGCTTTACAGCTCCTGCTTCTAAGCTTAATTCTTCATTGATAAGCTTTTTCATATCTAGCGTATATCTTATACCAAGACCATCACAACTTGGACAAGCACCTTTTGGAGAATTAAAAGAAAAACTCAAAGGCTCAAGCAAAGGAAAAGAAATTTTACAATCAAAACAAGCATTATGCTCACTATAATGAAAATGTTTTGCTATGTTTAATTCTTCATTATTTAAAACTTCAATTTCCACTTCACCAAAGCTCTCACTAAGACCTTTTTCTATATCGCTTGCAAGTCTTGCCAACATATCATCTTGCACTTGGAGTCTATCTATCACAAGCTTTATTGTATGTTTTTTAGTTTTAGCAAGCTCAATATCCTCATCAAGACGCGTTAAAACCCCATCAATTTGCGCTCTAACATAACCTTTTGCGACTAAATTTTCCAAAAGATCTGCAAAAGCTCCCTTCTTTTCTTTGATCAAAGGAGCATAAATGATGATTTTTGCCCCTTTTGGAAGCTTTAAGATTTCACCTACGATATCTGCTGCACTCATAGATGAGATTTTTTGGCCACATTGATGACAATGTTGTGAGCCAATCCTTGCGTATAAAAGTCTTAGATAATCATAAATTTCAGTAATAGTTCCAACGGTTGATCGAGGATTTTTAGAAGTTGTTTTTTGATCAATAGCAATAGCAGGAGTTAAACCTTCTATTTTATCAACATTTGGCTTACCCACTTTATCTAAAAACTGCCTTGCATAAGCACTTAAACTCTCAATATAGCGGCGTTGTCCTTCTGCATAAAGTGTACCAAAAGCCAAGGTGGATTTACCACTTCCACTAAGTCCTGTAAAAACTATAAGCTTATTTTTAGGAATTTCTAGGTTGATATTTTTAAGATTATTCTCTTTAGCACCAATTATATTAATAGTATCATTCATAACTTTTCCTAAATATTTAAAAATAAATTTATGATTTTAACATAAGAAAAATTAAAATATTTTTCTTTTTTATAAAGGAAAAATTAAAATACATCCTTAAGTTTTATATAAATAAAAATATATATAATGATTATCAAAATTATTTTAAAGGAGAAAAAATGAAATTTTCAAAAATGGTGTTTTTGAGTTTTTTTATAGCAAGTTCTGCTTTAGCTCATCAATTCTTTCCTATGCAAACTAGCAATGGATATGAAGTAGGTTTTTGGGCTGATGATCACTGGGGACAATATCAACCTGATAGGGTTTTTGGTATAAGTGCAAAAGATTCTCAAGGAAAAAATTTAAAAGCTGGCTATGACTACGAAAATAACAAAATATTTATTGAAGGAAAACCTGCTGTTGCAAGTGTTAATTATGATTTTGGATATTACACATTTACAAAAGATGGAAAACATTATGCACAAAAAAGATCTGATATTACAGATATTACTGGTGCAAATGAAGTCACTCAAACAAGAAAAATTTTCAAAATGGGAAAAAGTATTTTTTCTTGGGATGAAGGTTCAAAAAAACCATTAGGATTAAAATTTGAAATAGTTCCTTTACAAAATCCTTTAACACTACATGAAGGAGATAAATTAAAACTCCAAGTTTTACTAGATGGAAAACCCGTAAAAGGAGTTGAATTTGAAGATCAAAATGATGATATCGACAACATAGCAACAAATGAAAAAGGTATAGCAACAATCACACTCACAAAACCAAAAGATGGTTTACAAATAATAGCTGCGAACATCAAATTACCATACAATCTAGACAGATATGGCGATACTCTACAATTAACAGCGACACTAAGTTTTAAATCTAAATAATTTCAAATTCTTAGTCAATAAAATTAATTTTTAATTGACTAAGAAATATGTTACATTTTGTAATATATTAATTTTTTATTTATCCTATATAGCAATAAAATATAATTCTACGATACACTAAATAAATTCACTAAAGCAAAGGAATTAAATGAATATTACTAACAAAATATTATGGTTTTTTGTTGCCATTGTCGGTGCTGTTTGTTTTGGCATATTAGCACTCCAAAATGGCGAAAGTATTTCAGCGATTTATCTTGTTATTGCTGCTTTATGTATTTATATCATAGGGTATAGATTTTATGGTAGATATATTGCCTATAAGGTGCTAGAGCTAGATAAAAACAGAGCAACTCCTGCTGTAGTTAAAAATGACGGATGTGATTTTGTCCCTACAAATAAAATTGTGCTTTTTGGACATCATTTTGCCGCTATCGCAGGAGCTGGTCCTTTGGTAGGTCCTATACTTGCTGCACAAATGGGTTATTTACCCTCTATGCTTTGGATATTAATAGGCGGTGTTTTAGCAGGTGCGGTACATGATTTTGTAGTTTTATTTATATCTACGCGTCGTAATGGAAAATCTTTAGGAGAGATGATAAAAGATGAATTAGGACAATTTATCGGCGCAATAGCAATGATTGCTATATTTGGAATTATGCTTATAATTATTGCGATTTTAGCTATGGTTGTTGTAAAAGCTTTAGCAGAATCTCCATGGGGATTATTTACCATCGCAATGACCATTCCTATTGCTGTTTTTATGGGAATTTATATGAGATTTTTAAGACCTGGTAGGGTTGGTGAAGCTTCTATTATAGGTTTTATATTGCTCATATTAGCCATACATTATGGAAGTGAAATAGCTGCTGATCCTTATTGGGCGAAAATATTTACCTTTGATGCGCCAACTTTAGCACTTATTATGATGGCTTATGGTTTTATAGCTGCAATTTTACCTGTTTGGTTTTTACTTGCTCCAAGAGATTATTTATCAACTTTTTTAAAAATCGGTGTTATTGTGGTTATGGCTTTAGCTATTGTATTTGTAGCGCCTGATCTTCAAATGCCAAAAATTAATTCTCAATATTTAGATGGAAGTGGGCCTGTATTTGCTGGAGCAATTTTTCCATTTTTATTTATTACCATTGCATGCGGAGCTATTAGTGGTTTTCATGCATTAATTTCAAGTGGCACAACTCCTAAAATGCTTGAAAATGAAACTCATGCATTAGCTGTTGGATATGGCTCCATGCTTATGGAAAGTGCTGTGGCTATCATGGCTTTAATTTGTGCTTGTATTTTACACCCTGGTCTTTACTTTGCCATCAATGCACCTGCTGCTACTATAGGTGTAGATGTTGCAAATGCAGCTACTGCTATTTCTAGCTGGGGTTTTAAAATAACTCCTGAAGAAATCACTACTTTAACTACAAATATAGGCGAACAAAGCATATTATCAAGAACTGGTGGGGCACCAACATTTGCTGTAGGTGTTGCTTTAATTTTACATGAATTATTTGGTGGAGTGAATTTAATGGGCTTTTGGTATCACTTTGCTATTTTATTTGAAGCCTTGTTTATTTTAACTGCAGTTGATGCTGGGACAAGAGCTTGTAGATTTATGGCTCAAGATATATTGGGTAATGTTTATAAACCTTTAGGAAATATCAATAATACCTTAGCAGGAATTTTTGCAACAGCTTTAAGTGTTGGTGGATGGGGGTATTTTCTCTATCAAGGAGCGATAGATCCAAAAGGTGGAATTTACTCATTATGGCCACTTTTTGGAGTGAGTAATCAAATGCTTGCTGGTATGGCATTGCTTTTAGCAAGTGCGATTTTATTTAAAATGGGAAAGGCAAGATATACTTGGATTACTCTCATACCTGCTTGTTTTGTTTTAATCGCAACACTTTATGGAGGTATTCAAAAAATTCTTCCTTACAAAGAAGGAGATCCAATCCATAATGCTATAAGTCATGTTGCTGCTGTACAAATAAATACACAAAAAATACAAGAATTTAATTTAAAACTTTCTCAAACACAAGATGAAGCAATAATCGAGCAAATCAAAAAAGATATAAAATTAGCATCTCAAGCTAAAAACTCCAATTTAATAAATGCAATTTTATGTGTGTTTTTCATGATTACCACTTTGCTTGTTATACTTTCTTGTTTTGGAATTTTTATCAAAAAATTAAACATTCCTTTAAAAGAAAGCCCTTATATAGCATTAAAAAAGGAAAAAACATGATAAAAAAACTTAAATTATGGTATGAAAAATCCGAAAGGTTTTTTCATCCCTTAGTTGGAGTTGCAAGCTATGATAAATATCTTGAACATATGAGAGAAAAACATCCTAAAGCACCTTGTAAAAGTAGAAAAGAATTTTTCAAAGATTTTCTTGAAAAAAAATACAATAGTGGCTTAGGAAAATGCTGATAAATATTAAAGAGTAAAGTTTTTACTATACAAATGATTTTTGGTGAAAATCACCAAAAATCAAGCATGTTTTTTTGCAAAAGCTTTCATAAATTCACTTAACTTTTGAACCTTTTCAATGCTGATAGAATTATAAATACTAGCACGAATTCCACCTAAAATTTTATGTCCTTTAAGCCCTATCATACCATTTTCTTCAGCTTCTTTTACAAAAACTGGCTCTAAGTTTTTATCATAAGCTATATTAAAACTAACATTCATTAATGATCTATCCTCTTTTTTGGCATGACCTTTATAAAAACCATTACTCTCATCAATCACATCGTATAAAATTTTGGCTTTTTGTATATTTTGCTCATTGATTTTGTCTAATCCACCTTGATTTAAAAGCCATTTCATTTCAAGATTAAACATATATATAGCAAAGGTTGCTGGAGTATTAAATAAAGAATTATTTTCAGCATAAACGCTATATTTTAACATACTAGGTATATTTTTGTTTTTACTACGCTCTATCATATCTTTACGCACAAAAGCACAAGCAAGCCCTGAAATTCCTGCATTTTTTTGCACCCCACCAAAAAGCATAGCAATATTAGAAAAATCTATCTTTTTAGAGAAAAAATCACTAGAAGCATCAATTATCAAAGGACTTTTAGTCTTTGGATAGCTTTTATATTGGGTTCCATAAATGGTATTATTAGAGCATATATAAGCATAATCTGCATTATCGCTAAATTCAAATTGTGGAATATGATCAAACTCACTTTCTTGGCTACTTGCTACTATTTTTGTATTTACTCCTAAAATTTCAGCTTCTTTAATAGCCTTTTTAGTCCAAACTCCTGTATTAGTAAATTCACAAACTCCACCCATATATAAATTCATAGGTATCATAGCAAATTGCAAACTAGCCCCACCTTGCATTAAAAGCACTTCATAATCATCATTTACGCCATAAAGTTCTTTTGCCATTTTGATAGCTTCAAAATGCACTTCTTCAAAAACCTTTCCACGATGAGAAACTTCCATAATAGAAAAGCCTTTACCATGATAATCAAACAAATGCTCCCTAGCTTCTTTTAAAACCTCATCAGGCAGGTTTGAAGGACCTGCACTAAAATTCATCACTCTCATTTTATCTCCTTTTTATAGTATTTGAGCTTCTTTACTCTCATTTATTGAGCAAAGTTTTACAATATCTCCTTTTTTTAGCTTTTCAAGAGAGATATTTTTGCCATCTTTTTGTAAATTTATCAAATTTTTACTTTTATCAAAGAAATTTTTATGCTGAGTTAAAAGTTCCTCAAAATTATCAAGCTTATTTTCATAATTTAATAATTTTAAATTTAAAACGCTCTTTAGTTGGCTTTGTAAAAAATCAAGCTTTTGTTTTCTAAGAAAAAAAGCATTTTCTAAAGACTTAGCTTTGGCTAAATTTTGCAAGTGATCGATTTTGTTTTGATAAAACTTAAGATGATTTAACATTTGGTTTTTAAAACGCATGGCAAGCTCATCAAGTCCTTGTTCCAAACTTAGTTTATTTGGAAAAATCATATCAATAGCTGCACTTGGAGTTGGTGCTCTTAAATCTGCTACAAAATCACTAATAACATAATCAATCTCATGTCCAATAGCAGAAACAATAGGCGTTTTTAAAGAAAAAATACATCTTGCAAGTTCTTCATCGTTAAAACAAAACAAATCTTCTCTGCTTCCACCACCTCTTGCCAAAATAATCGCATCTAAATTATACTCATTGGCTTTTTTTAAAGCATTTATTAAAGAATTTGGGGCACTTTGTCCTTGGGTAAGGGCATTAAAAATAGTTATTTTGCAAAGATTGTATTCTTTTTGTGAAATTAGCTTTAACATATCTTGCAAAGCAGCTGAAGTAAAAGAAGTAATTATACCTATTTTTTTAGGAAATTTAATAATGCTTTTTTTAACATTTGTATCAAACAAACCTTCTTTTTCAAGCTTTTCTTTTAGAGCTAAAAATTTAGCTTCTAAATCTCCAAGACTTGTTTTTTGCATACTTTTGGCGATAAATTGATACCTGCCACTTGCTTCATATAAACTCACATAACCTCTAAGTTCAAGCATATCGCCAATTTTAGGTTTAGCTTGGACAAACTGATTAAAGCCTTTAAACATCACACAAGCTATGCTTGATTTTTCATCTTTTAAATCAAAATACCAATGTCCTGAACTATGAATGGTAATTTTAGAAATTTCTCCACTAAGCTCTATATCATCAAGATGAAATTCTAATAAACTTTTAGCTTTTAGATTAAGTTCTGAAACTTTCATTTTTTTCTTGCAATAAACATAGAACAAACACCAAAACTAAAGCTTTTATACTCTAGCATTTCAAAATACTCACTCAATTCTTTAATAAATTCTTCTTTGCTTAAAAAATCTTCTATCGAATTTGGTAAATACTCATAAGCACTATAATTTTTACTGATAAATCCACCCACTTTTGGTAAAATATTTTTTAAGTAAAAATCTCTACAAGCAGCTATAAAACCGCCCTGCTCTCTTTTAGTAAATTCAAGCACAAGTAAAATCCCATCCTTTTTCAACACTCTTGCAAATTCTTTTATAGCTTCTTTCCTATCTACCACATTGCGTATGCCATAACTTATACTTATGATATTTGCACTTTCACTTTCAAGTGGAAGTTCTTGTGCTTTTGCTTGTACAAAAGTCGCATCAGGAATTTTTTTCTTAGCCACTTCAAGCATGCCCGCACTTGGATCAACTCCTTTTATACTAATGATATTTTTATTTGTCCTTAAGGCTTGATTTTGCCATTCTATAATCATATCGCCTGTACCACAAGCCACATCGATAATATCAAGTTCATTGTTAGAAAATTTAAAAACATCTAAACAAGCTTTTTTTCTCCAACTCACATCACTTCCAAAACTTAAAATTCTATTAGCCTTATCATAAGTTGGTGCTATATCATCAAACATTTTGACTATTTTTTCTTGTTTTTGCATGTTTTTCCTAACTATATATTTTTAATTTTTTAATGCTTTTTTCAATTTGTTTTATTATATTTTCATCATAAGAAATTTGTTCTAAATAATTATATTCAAAATAATTTTTTAGTTTTTCAATACTTTTTTCTTCAAACATAGTTGCAAAATAGCATAATAAAAATTTTATTCTTTCTAATTCTTCTTTATGATTTGTTTGAGATTTTACAATTTTTTTCTTTAAAAAAACTAATTCTTTTCTTAGTTTAAAAGCCACTAAAGACTTTAAAATTTGATTTTTCTCTCCTTGATAAAAACTACAATCATTCTTTAAAATAAAATCCATATCAAGAAAAATATCATTGATTTTTTCATCACTTAAAATAAAAATATATTTTTCTAATTCAAATTTACAAATTTTATCATTACAAATTTGTTTTTCCAAATTCAAAATATAATCTTGAAGTTTATTTTGAATACTCTTTTCAAAAAGAGTGCTAAAAAGCTCAAAGAAAATGCATATTTGCCTAAGACTTACAAAAAATTGCTCAAAACTTTCAAAATTTAATTTTTGTAAAAAATTCAATCTGTCATTTTTTAATCTTTTTAAAAGCACAAAAAGTAAAATTTTACCCGCTTCAAAACTTTGAATTTGATTTGGAAAATGTAAGCTAATATCTTCTTGTTTATCTAAAATCTTAATACATCTAGCACTATCAAAAATTTTAGAAAAATCTCCATATAATGCTAAATTTTTACTGTAGAAATTTTCATCATCTGAAATCTCTTTATAGCTTTTAAAAAAGTGAGGTAAATTAAATTGCTTTGCTTTTTCAAAAGTAGGAAAAACAACTTTCAAAATGACCAAATCTTGCAGATTATTTTTAAACTTATAAAGTAAAAATCGAGCACTATTAATCTCAAAACTAATTCTAGTTTTCTTAATAACACTTCCTATAATTTTTTTACTTTGCTGTTTAAATTCTTTTTTAGAAAGTTTATGATTTTTTTTATCTAAAATATCATGCAGTTTATAAAGTGAAAATCGATAATAATTTTTATTAAATTTTTTATATTTAACATCACAAAAAGGACTTATACGCGTAAAGAAAACGCGTATTTTATCCTTAGAATATATAATTTTTTCTTCTTTTAAAATTTTTATAAAGTCATCATTTTTGAGCAAAAAGCGTCTTTGGACTTCACAAACCATTTTATTTTTTACAAGCTTTACAACCATTCACATAAGCAAATACGCCAAGATAATCAATGATATTGCCAATTTTTTTCTCAAGATCTTCTTGGTATTTATTTATCCCACTATCTTCATAACATACATCTTCTATATGATTGCATTTGCTACAAATTACATGTATATGAGGATATTCATAAATATCATAACAAGTTTTTTGATTTGGAGTGTTGATTTCTACAACCAAGCCTTGTTCTTTTAAAGTATTTAAATTTTTATACACTGTAGCTAAAGAGATAGAAGGATATTCTTCCTTAATGCTTTCGTATAAAGATTCTATATTAGGATGTTCATGGCGTTTTAAAATTTTTAAAATACAAAGTCTTTGAGGAGTAGCTTTTAAATCACAATTTTTAAGCAATTGAATAAGTTCCATTATTAATTCTCCGATATTTTTTATATAGTATAACGCTTTTTTTATAAAAAAATGATTATATTAAAGGATATTTTTTATCTTTTAATAAATTTTAATATTTTTACACAAAGATTCAACATCAATTTCTAGAAATTTTTCTACTTCATTTGTTTTACCATGAGTTATAAATTGATCTTCAAATTCAAAACTTACTAGTTTTATATGATAAAGATTTTCTTTTTGCAAGAAAGTTGCAATCAAACTTCCCACTCCACCTATCTTAGCACTATCTGAAAAAACAAACCAAGTTTTTGTATCTTTTGCCAATTCTTTTAAAAGCTCTTCATCTAAAGGTTTTGCAAAAATCAAATCTATTAAGCTTGCATAATCTAAACCAAGTTTATCTAAAGCTAGTTTTGCCTTAGCCACACCCTGACCAAAACCTAAAAATACTTTATCGCTTTGCACTTTAGATAAAATTTGAGCTTTTGCAAGTTTTATCTCACATGGATTAAAATTTTCATCTAATAAAAAATTACCTCTAGGATAACGAAAAGCAAAAACACCTTGATGAAAATAAGCATACTCCATAATTTTTTCCATCATAGCCTCATCTCTTGGAGCCGCTAAAGTAATATTTGGTATAGCACTTAAAAAACTAACATCAAAAGCACCTTGATGAGTTTCCCCATCTTCTCCTACTATGCCAGCTCTATCCATAGCAATAACTACATTTAAATTCATAATAGCACAATCATGGATAACTTGATCATAAGCTCTTTGCATAAAAGTGCTATAAATTGCTATAAAAGGCTTAAAACCTTCTTTAGCCATAGCTGCCATAGAAGTAACTGCATGTTGTTCTGCAATTGCTACATCCCAAAAACGCTCAGGATATTTCTCCATTAGCTTATCTATTCCAGTTCCACTTGGCATAGCAGCAGTTACACCTACTATATTTTCATATTTTTGAGCTAAATTTAAAAGTGTATTTGAAAAAATTTCTGTCGCACTTTTTTTGTTCATATTAGCCTTTAAACTCTCTCCGCTACTTCTATCAAAAGCACCTACTCCATGCCATTTAGCATTTTTACCTTCAGCTAATGTATAACCTTTGCCTTTGATAGTTTGCGCATGCACTACACAAGGTTTATTCATAGCTTTAGCTTGATTTAACGCATTAATAACTTCATTTAAATTATGTCCATCAATAGGCCCTATATATTCAAGTCCTAATTCTTCAAATAAGAGTCCAGGTGTAATAAGTCTTAAACCCTCTTCAAAACGCTTTGCCATATAAGATGCGCCTTGAGGAAAATACTCTAAAAGATTTTCTATGCGTTTTTTAAACTTTTGATAAAACTGCGTTGCCATTGCTTGAGAAAGGTATTTTGAAATAGCTCCAATTGGCCTTGAAATACTCATTTCATTATCATTTAAAATAATCACACAAGGATATTCTCTATCACCAAGCTCGTTTAAAGCTTCATAAGCCATACCTGCACTTAACGCTCCATCACCTATTAATACAACAGGTAAGCGATCTTCTTTTTTTAATCTTATAGCCTTACAAGCTCCAACTGCTAAAGATATAGAAGTGCTTGAATGTCCTGCTACAAAATAATCCCCCTCATCAGGCTTTGTATATCCACTCAAGCCATTAAATTGTCTTAAAGTATGAAAATTATCTATCTTACCACTTAAAAGCTTATGTGGATAAGATTGGTGTGAAACATCAAAAATAAAAGGATCTTTTCGCACATCAAAAACATAATGCATTCCTATACTAAGCTCAACTACACCTAAATTTGAGCTTAAATGTCCACCATTTTTACTCACTGTATCTATGATAACTTCACGCAAATTACTAGCTAAATTTTCCAGTTCTTTAATTTGCATATTTTTAATATTTAAGTTATTTAAATCTATCATTCATTAACCATGTTTTTGATTTTTTGCAAACGATTGTTAAGGTTTGACTCTATATTACCCGCATCACTTAATATTAAAATACTTCCCTTATTAATCGCATCATCAAGACTAAATTTAATATTGCTTTGTTCTTGCAAGTGTGTTTTTACATATTCAAAATCATCAGGACTTAACTTTAATTCTATCTTAGTAGCATTTTTAAGTTCACTCATAAGTTCTTTTGCTAAATTTAATGCTATAAGTGATGAATTTTCTTCGAGCTCTTTTGCAATCACTTCTTTTGCAATAATTACAGCTGTATCGGCTAATTCTTTTTCATTTTTAGATAAAAACTCATTTAAATTTTGCACTGTATTTTCAAGCTTTTCTACGCTTTTTAAGTATTTTTCCTTCAAGGCTTCTAATTCGCTTTCAAAATTCTTTTGTGCTTGTTCATAACCTTCTTTAGTAAATTTTTCCTTTGCATGTTCTAATTCTGTATTTAAACGATTGTTAAATTCAGCCTCTTGGCTTTCTATCTGCATTTGCAACTTAATGATATTTCCTGACATTTCATCAGTTTTTTTAAGTAAATCTTCAACAAAATCAGGTTGAATTTGTGGTTGTGGGGCTTGTGGAGCAGCTTCTATTGTTTGATTTTCTACTGCTTGTTGTGTGTTTTGGACAGGAGAGACTTGATTTATAGTTTGAATTTCTTCTTGTTTTTGTTCTTCACTAGAGGGCATTTCACTCATAACTTTAAAATGATAACCCTCAACTACATGAGCAGAAATATTTTCAGGTGAAATTACATTGGTTAATTTTGCCATAATCTTACTCTATCATCTCATCAGCCTCACCAACTTGGATAAGACCTTGTTCTGCAAGTTTTTGCACCACTTCTACAACTTTTCTTTGTGCTTCTTCTACATCTTTAACACGCACAGCACCCAAAAAGCCCATTTCTTCTACAAAAGCTTCAGCAGCACGCGTAGACATATTGGACATAAATTTTTGTTTTAAATCCTCGCTTGCGCCCTTTAAACCTATCATCAAATCACGCTTGTCAGCAGCTTTTAAAACTTCTCTAATCGCATTAGTACTAAGTTGAGAAATATCATCAAAGGTAAACATTAAATCTTTAATGGTTGTAGCAAGTTTTTCATCACTTTGCTCAATATAAGAAAGTGTTGTTTTAGAGGCTTTTTGACCCAAGCGATTAAGCACTTCAGCAACTGCTCTTGGACCACCCACTTCAACTTTATAAGAAGTAAGACTTTCAAGCTTACTTTCAAGCACAGCAGATACTCTTTTGATAATTGAAGGAGATATATCTCCAAGATTTGCCATTCTTATTACAACTTCAGCTCTTAATTCATCGCTAAAATATTCCAAAGTTTCAGCAGCTTGAGTAGTATCCATATGAGCTAAAATCAAAGCTATAGTTTGCGGGTGTTCTTTAATGATAAAGTCTGCAAGTTGTTGTGGTTTAATTTGTGAAAGATAAGCAAAATTTTGATTATTTTCCATACTTTTGGTAAGTTTTTCCAAAATTTTATTGGCAATTTCAGGACCAAAAGTTCTAAATAAAATTTCTTTTGCATATTCCAAACCACCACTTTTTAAGTATTGATTTGATTGTAATAAAGTATAAAATTCCTCAAGCACTGCAGTAGCAACTGGCTTATCAACATTTTTTGCTAAAGCAATATAGCGAGAAATTTCAGTGATGACATTAATATCCATATGAGAAAATAAAACTGTCGTTACATCTTCTCCAAGTTGGATTAAAAATATGGCGACCTTTTCTGGCATAGAAAGGTCATCATAGACCATTTTTTGTTCTTCGCTAAGCTTTATCATTAGATATCCTTCTCACCAAATTCGGCTTCATTTTCAACAAGTTTTTGCAACAATAATGCCACTTCTTCGCCTTTTTCATTAGCTACTGCTCTTAATTTTTCAAGTAAAACATCATATTGTAATGCATCCTCATCAAAACTATCTCCAAAACCAAGCTGTTCTTCAACTTTTCTACGAGCAGCATTGAATTTTTCAATAGCATCTTCAGCCTCATCAATAATCTGCCCATCCTTACCTTCCATCTCTTCTTCAAGTCTAATATCTGCAAGCATTTTTTGAGAAAATGGCACAATAACTTTTTTGTAAAAGATAAAAAGCAAAATCGCGGCAAATACATACTTAACAGGTGGAATAAAAGGCTCAACAAATCTTGAATAAAAAGTTTGAACCTTATTTTCAACTTTAGCTGTTCTATGAAATTCCAAATTATTTACTTCAACCGCATCACCTCTAGCAAGATTAAATCCTATGGCACCTTTAGTAAGATTTTCAATCGCTTTAATTTCTTTATCACTCAAAGGAATGTACTCATTAGTAACATTTCCTTGATCATCAGTAATTACTTTATACTTTCCATCTACCACAACGGCTGCAGAAATTCTTTTAATGGTTGCAAATTGCTTAGTGGTGTTGGTAATTTTTTTAGAAATTTCATTATTAGTTGTAGTTTGATTTTTAGTATAAACCTCGCGCGCACCTTTATCATCCAAACCTTCCACAGGACCGATGTTTGAAACAGCACCTGGTACACCTTGAATTTCTTTATCTTTATAGCCTTCTCTATGCTCTTCCAAGGTTTGCTCACTACGCACAACGGTATTTGGATCATATACTTCACTTTGAGATTCTTCTTTAGAAAAATCATAATCAATACTAACCTTTGCTACTACCCTATCATAGCCACCTGCAAATGGAGCAATAGAAGCAACAATTTTTTGCTCTAATTCATATTCTTGATCTCTTTTATATTTAATTTGAGCAGCGATTAAATCACTTTCAAAAGCACCCTCATCATCTAAAGGAATACCTTTTTGATCCATGATTTTTACATTTTCTGGAGTAAGTTTTGTTACTGAAGAAGCAATTAGGTTTTTAATCCCCATAATTTGCTTTTTATTAAGCTTTAAACCTTCTTTTATAGTCAAAGCTACTGAAGCAGTTGGTGGAACTTGTTGTTGGGTAAAAAGTGTATCTTTAGCAAAAGCAATATGAACCGTAGCACTATGAATAGGCTCTAAACTTTCAATCGTTCTAGCAAGCTCACCTTCTAATGCTCTTTGGTATTTTACCTTTTGCTCAGCTTCTGTGGCTCCAAATTCTTGTTTATCAAAAAGCTCAAAGCCTACTTTATTATCTTTTGGCAATAATCCTGCAGAAGCAATAGCTAAACGCTGTTTATATACTTGTTCATTAGGAACTAAAATCGTTCCTTCATTACGCAAAATATAAGGAACTCCACTTTTTTCAAGTTGAGTTACTATCATCGCCGAATCACTAGTATTAGCATTTTCAAATAATACTGAATATCCAGCTTCGCTAGCTACTGTAGAGCCACTTCTAAAAAGGGTTAAAAATACTAAAAATCCAACTACAACAACAATAGAAGCAGCAATAATAATACGCTGTCTTAAACTTAAATTTTGATAAAGCTGACCTACTTGGTGCAGTATAGTTTTATAATCCATTTATTTCCTACAAACTAAAAATTTTTAGAAAACTCTTCAAAAAACCTTGAATTTTCATACTCTGTACCTATACTTATACGCACAGCATTTAAACCATAACTTTGTAAATTTCTTATTATTATACCGTTTTTAAGCAGTTTTTCAGATAAATCTGTGCTATTTTTTTCATCAAAAAAATAGGTAATAAAATTTGTATAGCTTGGAATGTATCGAATTTTATAATTTTTAGCAAAATCTTCATAAAGTTTCATTTGTGAAAAATTATTTTCTAAGGTTTTTTGCACAAACTCATCATCATCTAATGCAGCAACAGCAGCTTTTAAACTCAAATTAGTCACATTAAAAGGTGCTCGTAATTTATAAAATGTATTGATAATTTCCTTGCAAGCTATACCATAACCCACTCTCATACCGCCCAAACCATAAAGCTTAGAAAAGGTTCCTAGATATACTGCATTTTGAAATTTATGGATTAATTCTTTAGGATTAATATGCTTTTTGCTATCTTTAAATGAAGCAAATTCATTATAAGCTCCATCGATGGCCACCAAACAATCTTTATCAATTTTCTCTAAAAACTCAAAAACCTCACTTGCGTCTAAACACTCACCCAAAGGATTATTTGGCAAGCATAAAAAAATTACTTTGATTTCATTTTTATGCTTTTGATATAACTCATATAACTCATTTAAATCATGGGTTAAACTTGGAGTTTTATAAACCTTAACTCCTAGTTGTTTTGCATAAATTTCATACATAGCAAAACTAACCCCACATTGCAGATAAGCCTTAGAATGATCAAGTTTTGCATGTACTATATATTCTATGATTTGATCACTCCCACTACCTATAATGAGATTTTCTTTTAAAATATCATATTTTTGTGCTAGAGCTTGTTTTAATTCACTCATAGTATCATCAGGATATAAATGAGCTAAATGTGCATTATTTATGATGGCTTCTTTAGCTTTTTTACTTGTACCATAAGGATTTTCATTACTTGCTAGTTTAATAACTTCTTTTAAACCATATTCTTTAGCAACTAAATCCATATCCTTGCCACTTTCATAAGTTTTAATAGCCTCTAAAAAAGGATTAAATTTCATTGCTTTCTCCTGATAAATATGATCCAAGCCATTTTATATGCTCAGCTTTTTTTAATACTCTTTGGACATTTTCATCATCAATATGTCCTTCAAAATCTATATAAAAACTATGCACAAATTCTCTTGTTTTTATAGGGCGTGATTCAAGTTTTGTTAAATTTATCCCCTCTTTTTTAAACTCATATAACAAGTCACTAAGCCCACCTGGTTTGTGTGCAGCAAGTGCTAAGATAGAAGTTTTACAATGAGGCATTTGAGGTATTTTTATATCACTTAAAATCAAAAATCTAGTACGATTTGCCAAATTATCCTCAATCGTTTCAAATAATATAGGTACATTATAAAGTTTTGCTGCAATTTTAGAGCAAATCGCGGCTGAAGTAACATCTTGCGAAGCTAAGTAAGCTGCATGAGCTGTGGATTTGCTTGCTACAAATTCTACTTCACTTAAATCATGACTTTCTAAAAAATTTCTACATTGATTATAACCTTGTGGATGAGAATATATGCGTTTAATATCTTTTAAATTTTCACTCATACTTACAAAAGAATGATGAATGTCCATATAAATTTCAGCAAAAATCTTTACATCCTCATATTTTCCAAGACAATCAAGCGTCACACCCACTGCACCTGCTGTATTATTTTCTATAGGTACTACTCCATATTTTGCTTCTTTGTGAGCTAATTCTTTAAAAACATCTTCTATATTTGCAAGTGGAGTATAACGACTCATAGCACCAAAACGCGTTCTTGCTACTTGATGCGTATAACTTCCTTCAGGCCCTAAATAAGCTATGCTTTGAGGCATTTCTAAATTTCTTGATACAGCAAAAATTTCTTGATAAATTGCTTCGATTGCATTTTGATCTAATAAACCATGATTATAATTTTTAAGTCTATTTATAATAGCTCTTTCACGCTCAGGTCTATAAATACTCCCACCTAAATTTTGTTTAATAACTCCTATATCTTTAACATGAAGCATTCTTTCATTAAGCAAAGCCAAAATTTTATCATCGATAGTATCGATTTTATTGCGTAATTTTTCTATATCTTTCATTTAAACCTCGATATGTAGTAATCCTTAATACTATCATATACAAAATTAAGTTTAGTTGTATCAAGACCTTGAGTGTTAGAAATTTTACCACTTAAAACTAAGCCTGTTTGCATACCAAGCTCATAAGCACCAAGCAAATCGCCTTTAAAATCATCACTAATAATCAAAATCTTTTTAAAACTCACATTACAATCTTGCTGTTTTAATAATTTTAAAGCACTTTCATAAAAAGCCTTACTAGGTTTTCCTATCACTTTATAATCAAACTCGCATGCATTTTTAAGCATAGACATGATGCTTCCAACGCCTGGATAAAGCCTTGAGTTTTTCTTATAAATACTACCCTCATGCATTGCTATAGCTTGCACGCCATCTTTAATATACTCTATCATATTAGCAAAATCTTGAAATTTAAAATTATCATAACTTGCTAGCAAAAATGCTTTTGGATTTTTATAATCAAGCTCATAACCTAACTCTTGAAGTGAATCTAAAAATTCTTTTGCCCCAAAAGCTGCTATTTTACAAGGTTTTAAATAATCTTTTAAAACACAAAAAGGATCAATATAAACCTTTTCATTAATTTCAAAACCCAAATTTTGCAAATAATTTAAAAAATCTAATCTTTTGGTGTTATTAGTAATAATCACATAAGGAATTTTTTCTTTATTTAAAGATTTAATGAGTTCTAAAGCACCATTTATAGGACTTTTATCATGATCTGAAATCAAAGTTCCTTGCACATCTAAAAACAACATTTTAATCCTTTAAAAAATCAAGCTCTAAAGCAATTTGATCCTCATAACTTTCTCTTTTTCTAATCATTCTTACTATGCCATTTTCACAAGCTAGCTCACATACTCTATTGCGAGTATTGTAATTACTACTCATACTAAAACCATATGCACCTGCGCTTTTAACTATGATCAAATCTCCTGCTTTTGTTTTAGCTAGTTTTCTATCTTTAGCTAAAAAATCTCCACTCTCACAAACCCCACCAACAATATCACAAAGGCTTTCTTCTTTATTTTCACTCAAAAGCTTGATTTCATGATAAGCACTATATAAACTTGGACGCAATAAATCATTCATCGCCCCATCAATAATCACAAAACGCTTTTTATCATTAAATTTTTCATATAAAACTTTAGTAACAAACTCGCCTGCATTTGCTACCAAAAACCTGCCAGGTTCCATACCTATACACACATCAAGACCTTGCAAACTTGCTAAAATTCCTTGAGCATAATCATATAAATTTGGCTCTTGTTCATCTTTATAACAAACTCCTAAACCCCCGCCTATATCAAAGAATTTAATATTAATTTTCAAAGCTAAAAGTTCTTTTACTAATTTTGCAACAATCGCTGAGGCCTCATGGATACTGCTTATATCAAGAATTTGTGAACCTATGTGAAAATGCACTCCAACTGGCTCTAAAAATTGTGAGTTTTTAGCATAAAGATACATTTTTTTAGCACTTTCTATATCTACACCAAATTTATTTTCATGCAAACCTGTAGAAATATAAGGATGTGTTTTAGCATCTACATTTGGATTTACCCTTATGCTTATACGAGCTATCTTTTGACCTTCTTTAGCAATTTGCTCCAAAAGAAGCATTTCTTCATAACTTTCTAAATTTACATAAAGTATGTTTTGCTCTAAAGCATATTTTAATTCATCAGCACTTTTTCCAACCCCGCTAAAAATAATTTTATAATTTTTAACCCCTGCTTTTAAAGCTCTATAAATCTCACCTGCACTAACACAATCAAACCCACTATCCAAAGAAGCTAAAAGCTTTAAAACGCTTAAATTAGAATTTGCTTTGACTGCATAAAAAATTTGTGATTTTCTTGCCTTAAAAGCATCTTTTAACATTGTAAAACGCTCTTTAATTTTATCAAAATCATAAATATAAAATGGTGTGTTGTATTCTTTTGCTAGTTTTAAATAATCCATAAAAACCTCACTTGTAGTTATTTGTGTTTAAAATAATAAAAACTTCCTATACTTATTAAAATAAATACTGGTAGCATTATACCAAGCTCTGGAAGTAAAATTTCATTTTCACTCAATCTTGTTAATAAAAACAACAAACCCCAAACTAAAAGTATGCACACAAAAAACACAAAAGCTAAAAGTGCGAGATTAAAAAATCTTGCTGTTAAAGGAAAATAATAATACACAATAAGCATTAAAAATGGCGCAAAAAATGGTGTAAGAACTAAAGAATATAAACTTGTTCTAAGTGTATTAGTAGAAATATTTTGTTTTGCAAAAATTGCCATACTTTCTAGCGCGTCTAAAATAGAATAAGAAGGATTGCTCTCTACTAAAGAAATTCTTTCTAAGATTTTTGGAGAAAAATCTTCTAAGCCTTTGATATTTTTAAATTCTTCTACGCTTAAACCCTCTTTTGAAACAATCAAATTTTGTGGTACATTAGTAGCTTTAGCGTCATTTAAGTTCCAAGAATCTCCATCAAATTTAGCAGTTTTTGCATGGATTGTGCTTTGAATGTCTAAATTTTTTACATCAAAGATTTTTACATTATATAAGGTTTGAGAACTTGTTTTTTGTATATAAATAAATTTATCATTATATTTAATCAAAACTTCCCCACCCTCTCTATCTACAACGCCACGCTTGAGAATATTACTTTTATATTCATCTGCATAAGCAAAGGCACTAAAATTAAGTCCTACATAAACACAACAAAAAAACATAGCCCATAAAAAAGGATAAAAAATCACTTGATTTTTACTTAAACCCAAAGCATATAAGCTAACAAATTCATTTGAGCGTATCATATTAAAAATACATAAAACCAAAGCAAGGACTATAGCTAAAGGTAGTATATAAGAAGCTGCTGAACATGTTAAGAAAAATATATACAAAAGCTCTAAATTTGCACTTTTTGGCAGTCTATTGAAATTGAGTAAAAAATCAATCGCTACGAAGAAAAAAGTCAAAGAAAAAAATAAAATAAAAAATGATTTTAAATACAAAGATGAAATATAGCGAAAAAATATACTCATCGTTTAACTTTTTAAAGAATATTTTGAAGCGATTTTTTCTATATCAGAATTTAAAAGCTCAAGTAAGGCTTTTTTGCTATGTTCTAAAACCTTAGTTAAACTTTCTTGTTCTTCTTGTTTAAATTTTCCCAAAACATGAGAAATTACATCTTGTTCTTTTCCTACTCCTATGCGTACCCTCTCATAAGCATTGCCACAAAGATTATCTATACTTTTAAGCCCATTATGTCCACCGCTTGATCCACCCATTTTAAATTTCAATGCACCCAAATTTAAATCTATATCATCATGGATTACAATGATTCTATCACATTTATAATATTCACTAACAGCTTTTACACTTTCTCCTGATAAATTCATATAAGTGGAAGGTTTTAAAAAAAAAGTAGAAGAGCCTTTAAAAAGCTCTCCTTTAAATTTGGCATTTGAAAGCTTTGTTGTTTGCAAATCTTTCAAAATTAAGTCAATTAGCATAAACCCTACATTGTGACGGGTTTGGGCGTATTGTTCTCCTATATTACCAAGTCCTACGACTAAGGTCATTTTATCTTGCTTTTTCTACGCCAACTACAGCTACTCTATCAGCATCAACCATAGTTACACCCTCAGGCACAACTACATCGCGGATTAAAAGTGCATCACCAACATCAAGTTTAGTTACATCTAATTCAAAATAATTTGGTAAGTTTTCAGCTGCACATTTTACTTTCAATCTTCTTTTTGATTGGATTAAAACACCTTTATTTTTAAGACCCATAGCTGTTCCTACGATTTTTACAGGAACCATATATTTAGAAATAACACCTTTTTGTGCTACTTTTAAATCTACGTGTTTTAATTCTGCAGTTACAGGATCTTTTTGATAATCAACTACCACAACATTTAATACTTTATCTGCTACTTTTACATCAAAAGCTAAAGTAGTTTTTTTGCGTACTTCTTTAATAAATTCATTTACTTTAAAAGCAGCATTGATGTTTTCTAATCCTTTTCCGTAGATGTTTGCGATTAGATAACCATCTCTTTTTAAAGCTTTAGCAGCTTTTCTACCGATACTCTCTCTAACGATACCTTCTAACATCTGTTTCCTTTCTAAAAAAAATAAACGCTAATTATAGCTAAATAAGTTTATAAAGATTTTAAAATATCTTCATAAGCTATGCAAAATTGCTCCAACCCATCATCAAGCAAATCTTTACAAGCTTTACTTAAAGCATCTTTTGAAATATTTGCATTCAGTTTTTTCTCTATACACTCATCTTTTAAAGGCTCTTTAAATATAATTTGCTTACCTTTAAAAGCCTTAATAGCATCTAGTGGTGCAGTATTAATAGCTTTATCATAGAGTAGTTCTTTAATATAATAATCTTTTTCTAAATCATCACCCTTAACACCTGTACTTGCAAATAAAGCTCTAATATTTGTTTCATTTTGTTTAATGATATAATTATAAGCCTTTGTTGCAGTAAGAATTCCTATATAATTTTTATCTAAAACTTGATTATTTAATAATCTATCAAAACGGCTTACAAAAATACTAATAACTGCTCGAGGCTCTTTTTTAGCTGTGGTATTATTTTTTCTAAATTCTTTTAAACCTAAATTTAAAGCTTCAAAGCATTTTTTAGTTTGCTCAAAATCAAAAATCAAAGTAGCGTTAACATTAATACCATTTTTCATTAATTCTTGCATTACTTCATAAGAAGCTTCTGTAGCAGGAATTTTCATCATCACATTTTCTTTTGCAATTTGCATGTATAATCTTTTTGCTTCGGCCAAAGATAGGCTAGTATTATCTTTTAATCTTGGGTCAATTTCAATACTAATAAAACCATCATTATTTTCATAATAATTAATAGCTAATTTATCCGCAGCCTTAGCTATATCTTCTATCGCAAGATACTCATATAAAGCTTTTTTATCTTTAAGATTTGATTTTTTGATTTTTTCTTTATAAATAGCTGAGTTTAAAATCGCATTTTTGAAAATAGCAGGATTTGAGGTAGCACCATTAATTGTTTTTGAGTAAATTAAATCTAAAAATTCATGATCTAAAAATTCATTTTCTATAAAATCGCACCATAGCGAAAATTTTTTCATTGTATTGCCTTTATTATTTCTTTTAAATCTTTCTTATCTATACAAATATCTGCATGAGATTTTAAAATTTCTTTGGCACAAAAAGCTATTTTTAATCCACATTCTTTAAACATAGAAATATCATTAGCTCCATCGCCTACACACATAATTTCTTCTGTTTTTAAATTTAAAAATTTCTTAAGTCTTTGTAGTATAATACCTTTTGAGTTATTAAACATAATTTCTCCGCCAACTTTTCCTGTTAAAAAACCATTTTTACTATGTAAAAAGTTAGCAAAACCAAAATCAAAATGAAGTTTATTTTGTATTAAATCAATTCCTTCATGAAATCCACCACTAAAAACGATTATTTTTATATTCTTACTTTTTAAATATTCACATAATTCTTTGGCGCCATTCATCAAAGGTAAATTTTCACAGCATTTCTTTACCTGCTCTATAGGCATACCTTCAAGCAAAGCTACTCTAGCACTTAAGCTTTCAAAAAAATCAAGCTCACCATTCATTGCTTTGTTGGTGATTGCTTTTACAGCATCACCAACATTATATTCTTGCGCTAAAATATCGATAGTTTCCCCATCCATTAGCGTAGAATCAAAGTCAAAGGCACAAAGCTTTATCATTAAAACTCACGCTTTAATAAAGCTTCAGCTTTCAATATAGTCAAGATATTTTCTTCTCTTTTGCCTATACCAAAAATCATACCTTTTTCTTTTAGTAAAGTTTCAGGTGGTGGATCAATCCTACTTCTGTGAATTTTAATAGCTTCTGTTAATCTATCTATCACAAAACCTGCATTACCTGCAGGAGTTTGATTGCCATTTGCTATACCTTTTAAAACAATATATCTTGTTTGAGGAGTCATTTTAGAACTACCTTGATTAAATCTTTTAGCAAGATCAATCAAAGGCATAACATTACCCCTCATATTAAATACACCTAAAACATAATCAGGTACACTTGGAACCCTAGTATATTCTATAGGTTTAATAATTTCTTGGATATTAAGAATTGGAATAGCGTATTCCTCATCTCCTACCACGAAACCAACAAGCTGAATAATATCCTCTTCTTTATCTACATCAGGTTCTGCAATTTGCGCTTGTTGTTTTTGCAAAACCTGGTTTAATTTATCATTCATCTTCTTATCCTAGTTTTAAATTTTTTCTAACTACATTTTCTAAGTACTCTGGAGAGTAAGGCTTAGTAATATACTCAGTCATTCCTACTTCCACACCTCTTAAGCGGTCTGATTTACTAGTTCTTGAAGTTACTGCAACAAGTGGGAGGTTTTTATATTTAGAATATTTTCTAATTTCACCTGCTAAGGTATAACCATCCATTCTTGGCATTTCAATATCAATCAACACAGCATCAATATCATGCTCGCCTGATTTAATTGTATTTAATGCTTCAACACCATTAGTTGCTTCTATAATACTTACACCTAGTGGCTCTAATGATTTTTGCATGATATTTCTATCCATTTTAGAATCATCCACTATAAGCACTGTATAATCACTTGGTTTTTCTTTAGTTGTTTTTTTAGATTGCGATTCAATTTGTGCTTTAATATCAACTTTAATTTCTTTAGCTATATCCATCATAGCAGCAACATCGATAATCAAAGTTACTCTACCATCACCACGGATAGTTGCTCCTGCTATACCTTGGATATTTTGCAAATACTCACCCATAGACTTGATAACAATTTCTTCTTGACCTACTAAAGTATCTACTATAATACCAAGCTTACTTTCTGCCACACCTATAACAACTACATAAGTTTGATCAGTATTTTCAAGCACTTGTTTTACGCCAAATACATCTGAAAGTCTTACTAAAGATAAAACCTCATCTCTTAAGCGAAGTACATTTTTACCTTCAATGGTATAAATATCATCAATTGGCACTCTAACTGTTTCAAGAACACTTGCAAGTGGAATAGCATAAAATTCTTCTTGAGTTCCCACAAGTAAAGATTGAATAATCGCCAAAGTAAGTGGAATTTTAAGCTTCATCACAGTGCCTTTTCCAAGCTCACTATCGATTTCAATCACACCATTTAATTTTTCAATATTAGTTTTAACAACATCCATTCCAACACCACGCCCTGAAACATTGGTGATTTTTGCAGCGGTTGAAAAACCTGGTTTGAAAATCAATGCAAATGCTTCTTTATCACTCATTTGATCAGCTTCACGCTCTGTGATTAAGTTTTTCTCTATTGCTTTTGATTTTAACACATCAGCATCTAAACCTTTACCATCATCGGCAATTTCAACAACGATATGATTTCCTTCGTTATATGCTTTAAGATTAACCGTTCCTTTTTCTGGTTTACCATTAGCTATACGCGTTGCTGGATCTTCTATACCATGATCACAAGAATTTCTAATCATATGCATAATAGGATCGCCAATTTCTTCTACAATAGACTTATCAAGTTCAGTTTCTTCCCCTGAAATTTCAAGCTCCATTTGTTTACCAAGTTCACGGCCTAAATCACGCACAACTCTTGGGAATTTATTAAATACTTTCGCAATAGGTTGCATTCTTGTTTTCATAACCGCAAGTTGAATATCTGTAGTGACAATACTAAGTTGAGAAACAACTTGATTTAATTCTTCTAAGAATTTTTCTCCATCATATCTTTCTTCAACATCATCATAAATTTTTAACAAGCGGTTTTTACCTAATACAAGCTCACCAATTAAGTTCATTAAATGATCAAGTCTTTTAACTTCAACCCTAATTGTTTGATCCATATTTGCACCACTGCTTCCACCACCTGCTGCAGGGACCTTTTTCTCAGCTGCTGCATTTTGTGCTTGTGGAGCTGGTTTACTTGGAGTTGGAGTTGATTCTTGAGTTTTTTTCTTTTCAGCGCGTCTTGCTTGATCTTCAGCTTTTCTTACTTTTAAAAGTCTTTCAATTTCAGCTTCAACTTCATCATCACTAAGTTTATTTACATCAACTTCAGGTTCTTCAGCTTTTGGCTCTTCTTTAACTTCTTCTTTTGGCTCTTCAGTCTTAGCCGGAGTAATTGATTCTAAACTTTCTCCTTCTGAAATTGCGGTTAATCTTGCACAAATTGGAGCTATATCAAGTCCGATTGCTGTATCATTTCCATTATCTCTAATAGAATTTAATAAAGTCTTCATCATATCAATAGATTCTAAAACTACATCCATTACTTCAGGAGTAATTTTAAGCTCATTATGTCTTGCTTTATTTAAAACATCTTCCATATGATGAGTAAGTTTTGTTAAAACATCAAAATTTAAAAAGCTTGATGATCCTTTAACAGTATGCGCAACGCGGAAAATTCTATTTAATAATTCTAAATCTTCAGGATTTGCTTCTAATTCAACCAAATCATGATCAATTTGCTCGACTAATTCAAAGGCTTCAACTAAAAAATCCTCAAGTATTTCTTGAATATCTTCCATTTTTACTCCTCACCTTTTTCATGTTTTGCTATGATACGAGAAATTTCAGCAAAGAAATCACTTGCATTAAATTTAACTAAATACCCATCTCCACCTGCTTCTTTAACACCTTTATCACTCATAAATTCATTTGATAAAGAAGAGTTAAATACGATAGGAATATTTTTAAATCTCTCATCATCTCTAACTTTTGCTGCAAAATGGAATCCATCCATTTGTGGCATTTCAACATCACTTACAATAATTTTTAAATGTTTATTTAAATCACTGCCATAAGTACTATAAAGCTCTTCTAGTTTATGTAAACCTTCAACACCGTCTTTAGCTTCAATTACTTTAAGACCGATTTTATTTAGTAAATCTTTAACAAGTTTTCTTGCAGTTGAACTATCATCAAGTGCTAAAGCCATACCTTCGATTTTTTGAATTTTATCATCGTCAATATCAGTTTGCGGGGTATAAATTCCAAGTTCTTGCACTATACTTTCTAAATCTAGGATAAGTAAAACCTCATCTCCTTCGATCTTAGTTACACCAGTAATTTTACCCTTATCTAAACTACCCGCACTTGTTGCAAAAGTAGCTGGTTCAATATTTTTCCAATTAATTCTACGAATTCTTTTCGCCTCATGGACAATAAAACCGATTAAAACATTACTAAATTCAGTAATGATAACTCTAGGTTTTATATTTGTCATTTCTGGTTCTTGAATTTGCATCCATTTTGCTAGGTTGATTACAGGAATCACCACGCCACGAAGATCAAAAATACCTTCTACATATTCAGGTACTCCTGGAATTTCAGTCAAAAAAGGAATTTTAATGATTTCTCTAACCTTAGAAACATTTACACCATAAATTCCCTCATAGACTTTATCGTGGCCTTGCTTAAAGATGCGAAAATCAACAAGTTCCATTTCATTTGAACCTGTTTTAACGACATTCTCATCAAACATTATGCCTCCTTAAGTTCTATTTTGTGAAATCTGATTTCTGGCTCATATTTTACTATAAAAAAACTTTCCTTGTATGCAAAAGTAGCTAAATTTAGATATTTTATATCTTCATTTTTTAAAAATACATCTTGATGATAATGACCTTCTATTACAAAGCCTATATTATAGTGCTTTAAACGCTCTTTTACTAAAGCAGAAAAATGGGGAATTTTTCTAATAAGTTGTTTTTTGTTTTGATTTTTTAGAATTTTTTGAGTAATTCTTTCTTTACTAATAATATTTAAAAAATTTAAAAAAAGTAGCAAATAATGATTTCTTAAACTTTTTAAGCAAAACTGCAAAAAAGGTTTTAAAAAAATATCCCCATGGGCTAATTTTACTAAGGTTTTATCTTGAAATTCGCAAAGCAAGGGTTGTTGTTTTATACTAAAAACTTTCACTTTTTTAAAAAATTTAGCTAAATTAAAATCATGATTGCCTTCTAAATAAATGATTTCAATTTCATACGCAAGTTCTTCAAGTAAGTCTATATAAGCTTTTGCAAAATCATGCGTGGCCTTTACTTCATAAATTAAAAGATCAAATATATCACCCATTAAAAAAAGCTGTGGAGTTTGAATTTTTTTATTTTTTAAGGCTTGCAAAAACTCCCAAAAACCACGCCTATTTTTATTTTCATGCGCATCGGCAATAAAAATAGCATTTTCTTTTATAATTATTTTTTGCAAAAATTAAAATTCCAAAGCTTTGTATTCTATAGAAATGATTTCAAATTCACTCTCGCCTTTTGGCAAACGCACTTTAAAATCATCCCCTTCTTTTTTACCAAGCATTGCTTTAGCAATAGGCGAACTAATGGAAATATAGCCTTTTTCTAAATTTCCTTCATTTACCCCTACCAAAGTATAAGTGCTTTGTTTTTCACTTTCTAAATCCTCTACAACAACAGTTGAGCCAAATTTCACACTATCATGCTCATAAGAAGATGGATCGATGATTTGCGCTCTTGAGATCAAATCCCCAAGTTCAGCAATCTTTCCTTCTATAAAAGCTTGTTTTTCTCTAGCTGCGTGATATTCTGCATTTTCTTTTAAATCTCCATGGCTTCTTGCTATGTCTATTTCTTCTACTACTTTTGGACGTTCAACTTTTTTTAAATGCTCTAATTCTTTTTCTAATTTCTCATAGCCGTATTTACTCATAGGTTCTTTTTGCATGATTTATCCTTATTTGATTTCATAAAGTATTTTAGCCAAATTTTTTGCACTTGCAAATTGCAAATATTCTTTTAAAAAATCTACTTTATCAAAAAATGCCTTATAATCGTATTTAAGATAAGCTTGATATAAATTTTCCACATTCACTTGCTCTTGTAAAAATTCAGGATTAAGCTCGCTTTTTCCTGCAAAATCTAAAAAGATATTTGCAAGGCCTATATGTTTGAGTTTTACAAAACATCTTGCGATAAATACATCAATAGCTTTAGCTTTATAAGCAAGCACAAAAGGCGTGCCGACCAAAGCTGCTTCAAGTGTAGCTGTGCCACTACAAATAAAAGCAAAATCAGCATTTTTTAGCACCTTTGGGGTGTTAGTTTGAATTTCAAAATTACTCATTTCTCCGTAAATTTCTAATCTTTTTAAATTAAACTCGGGTACGCAAAGGATTTTTTTACCTTTAAATTTAATGCTTAATTCTCTAAAAATAGGCATCAAACGCTTTATTTCACTTTTTCTTGAGCCCGGTAAGAAAGCGATGATTTTTTCATCATCTTTTTTTGAAAGTATAGAATTTATATCTTCTTGATTTTTAAATTCTTTTATCTCATCTAAAAGCGGATGTCCCACATAAGTGCTTTTACTAAAAAACTCACCATCAAAAGGTAAAATAGAAGCTAACACATCAAAATGACTTTCTATGATAGGAATGCGTCCTTTTTTCCATGCCCAAACTTGAGGTAAAATATAATAAATTCTTTTTACTTTGGAATTTGCTTTTTTTAAAGCCTTTGCAAAAGGTAAGTTAAAGGCAGGAGAATCTATACATAAAATCGCATCAATTTTTTGAGCAAAACTTAAACTCACTAGCTCTTTTATGGCTCTTTTAGCTTTTAAAATGAGCGGCAAAACCTCTATAAAACCCATAGCACTAAACTCATGTGAGCTATAAAGTGGCTTGGAATTTAGACTAAATTCTTCACATAAATTCTCATCATAAATTCCCACTAAATCAAATTCTTTATACTCATTTTTATAAGCTTTTAAAACTTCTTTTAAATGCAAATTTGCTGAAGGCTCTAAGGCACAAACTAAAAAGGTTTTCATTTTTTACTCTTTCTTACATCTTAAAGAAATATCATAACCGATTTTTTAATTCTCTAATAGTTTTATTTTAGTTTCACATTGTCTTAATTTCATTATTTGATAAGTTTATAAAATTTGATTACAATTTTATACCTGCTTAGTTTATATAATTAAAAAGGCAAGACAAAATCATCGTCTTTTGATGTAAAAGGAATTTGAGATATTTTCTCTTCAAGATTATCTAAAACAAGTTTTTGCATTTTGCCATTTAACGCTTTAAACCACTTATAAAATTTGTCCAATTCCTCACATTTAATACAACTAGGATTTTGCTGTATATAAAAATTATTTTTAATGATTATGTTTATAAGTTTAGAATTATTTTCAATATACTCATTAAAAGAATTTCTTTGAATAACCTTATCAATTTCTCCTAGAATTTCATTTATATCAGTATTTAATACAGGCTCTCCTATAAAAGAATCAACATAGCCAATAATATAATTTGAAAAAATATTATAAATCGCTTTATCTTCTTGGCTAATTTTTAAATTGACGAAATTTTCTTTGTTTAACTCTCTCTTTATGTCTGCAAAACTTTGATAACGAATTTTTTTTTCTTTTTTTATCATTTTATTTAAAATATCAAAATATTTAAAATTATGTTTATTTTCTGCCAAGTTATTGATAAGCCTATAAACCAAATCACCCAAATAATAAATATCAGTTTGAATCGTATATTCCTTTTGAAAATACTCTTCTGGTAAAGTATCAACATCGTTTCTATTTATAATTGAATTTAAAGTATCCTCGTTTTTTTCTACATCAAAAATCTTCCCCAAGCCAAAATCAATAACTTTAACCACTCCATCATCGCCTATAAGAATATTTTTTTCTCTTATATCCCTATGTATAATGCCTTTTTCTTCTATATAAGCAAAGACTTCAATTAGTTGCATAAAAATAGAATTTAAATTTTCCAAGTTATTTTCATCATCAAAATACTCTTTGATATTTTTCCCTTGTATATACTCCATAATAATATAAGCCGTATGAGTATTTTCATAAGGATAATAATTAAAAATTCTGACTATATTTTTATGATTTAACTTATATAAAATCTTTATCTCATCTAAAAAATTTTTATAAAATCTCTTCTTATCATTTTCATCTAACATATCATCTGGATCATATTTTTTTACAACAAAAAGCTCATCGATAAAAACATCTCTAATCAATAAAACCTTACCAAACGAACCCTCGCCCAAAAAAATGATTTTTTCATAATCTTTTTGTTTGATAAATTTAATAATTTCTTGTTCCATATCAATACACCACTTTCAAGCGTTCTTTTAAAAAGCTTTCTAAATTTAAATAAATTTCTAAATCTATACCTCCAAAGCCATTAATATATACATTTTCATTTTGAGTATTTTTCAAAAAATTTAAAACTTCATCATCAAAATTTATCACATAAAAACTTTGTTCGCATTGATAAATTTTATCTTTTAAAATCATTTTTAGATCATTATCTAAGGTTTTACAATCTTGCAAAGCCAAATTTAACGCCTTTTCATACGGACTTAATTTTGCATGATTTATCAAATTTAAACTATCATTACCATCGCATACAAGCTCTGGTTTTTCCACCATAGAAAACACTTTAAATCCTAAGTCTAAATTTTTATCTGCATTTTCTTTTGCTATTTTTTCGCCTGCTCTTTTAACTCTTTCTATGGTTATATCGCTAATGACTGGGTTTTGACTACTTAGTTCGTTTTTACAAAAATCATAAGCAACTTTGCTTTTTTTCTCATCTATCTTTTCATCAAGTTGGACTAGAATAAATTTACGATTTCCATTATCTTGTGCATTTAGTTCCATAACTGCTTGTGCTGTTGTGCCACTTCCTGCAAAAAAGTCTAGAATAATATCATCTTTTTTTGCATTTGCAAAAAATATTTCTTTGATTAATTTAGTTGGTTTTGGATTTTCAAAAATCAATTTTCCATTAAATATATTTTCTATTTCTTCATTTCCATCTGAAGTCCAATATCCACTAAATATAGAATACATTTTAGATAAATTATCATCTTGATAAGAACAAATAAGATGAAAATTTGTATCTTTATATTGTTGTAGAAAATATTCACCACTATCAATTTTTGACTTTATATCATTATATTTTTTTTCACTAATCATTTTTTCTTTTAAAAAAATATCCAATTCTTCAAACATTAAATTTCTATGATCTATGACTTTTTTCTTATATTTTTTTAAAATTTCAACAATTCTCGGATGTCCATTATATTTACCATGAACTTTTCTTATTAAATCGTTATTAATATCTGCTTTTTCCTTATATTTAAAAAGTCCATTTAAATTTATTTTATCTTTTGTGTATATAAGTATATACTCATGTCCTTCATAAAAATATTTTGCTTGCCCTCCACCTGACTTTTTTTGCCAAATAAAACAAGAAACAAAATTCTCTTCTCCAAAAATCTCATCACAAAGTATTTTTAAATTTGCTTGTTCATTATCATCTATACTTATAAATATCACTCCATCTTCACGAAGTAAATCTCTAGCAAGTTTAAGTCGTGGAAGCATAAAGGAAAGCCATCCACTATGAGTTTTGCTTGATTTTATACTATTAAAAAACCTTAAAGTTTCACTTTCTATCTCAACTCCATTTTCATCGATTTCTAAAAGTCCTGTTTGTTTTAAAAGTTCTTTATAGTCTTTTCTAAAATCATCATTATAGATAAAATCATCATTTTTTGTATTGTAAGGTGGGTCTATATAAATCATTTTGATTTTTTCATAATAACTTTGCTTTAAAAGCTTTAAAGCATCAAGATTATCCCCTTTTATGATGATATTTTTGGTATTTTCAAAATTTAAACTCTGTTCTTTTTCAAATTTTAATTCATTGGTATTTTGAGTATTACATAAAGCATTTGCTAAAGCTTTACCAGCAAAAGTTAGCTCATAACCTTGGACTTTAGTATTTAAACCTAAAAGTTGCATAATTGCATTTAAATTTGGCACATTATCACTTATGGTTTGCGGGTAATTATGTTTTAAATGCTCTAAAAAATCATTTTTATTTTCTTTTGTATTGATTAAATTTTCTTTTTTTATATTATTAATATCTACCATTTAAAACTTCCTTTATACACTCTATGAATTTTTGTTTATTTAATCTTGTATTAAAAACAATATCTATATTTTCATTTTTTAAACTATCATTTAGATTTTTAAAAAATACTTTTGCATAGTCTATCTTTTTCTTTTCATTTGATGAAATATCATTTTCATCATCATAACCTTTACTTTCACATATAAAAAATATTTTTTTACCTTTATCATCTTCTAAAAAATAAGCAAAATCAGGTTCATAATTTTTATATGGAGTTGGAATGCTTAATTTTGGTAATTTCGCAAAAACTTTTATGGTTTTTTTTCTTATATTTTCGTTATTTTCTTTGATAATTTGTTTTTCTATATCAGAATCATAAACCACACTTTCGTAAAGATAGTTTTTAGCTGGTTTTTCATCATCTATGTAGCGTCCTAATTTTTGCATATCTATATTGTCTATAATTTTGCCGTTTTCTACTAAATTCTCATAAGAATTTGAAAAAATATTTAAAGAAAATTCATAACTTAGACATTGCAATAAACTATGATGAAGATTATTTTTAATTATGTTTTTTAAACTATCAAAAGCTTTTTTAGGGGAATTTTCAAATTGAGTTTTATTTAATTTTTCATAAATCTTTAGCAAAAATTGCAAAGGAAATTTTTCGTTTTTACAAAAATTTAAAAATAAATTATGAATATCTTTATACAAACTAGCTTTATAATCAATCTCTTTTAAAATATCAATTTCTTGTGTGATTATGGTATTTTCTTGTGCGTTAAAAACTTTCTTTTCATAATACAAAATTTCTTTTTCTATTTTTAAAGCGTTAAATTCTTTTGCTATTGTTTCTATAAGTTCATTTTCTTTTATATTTTTATAAACTATATTTGCTTTTTTATTTATAATATCCCAAAGCTCTTTAAAATCTTTAGCTAGATTTGAATTTATTTTTATTTTTTTATTTTCTTTGTTTGCATTTATGATTTGCTTGTATTTATTTTGGGAGTTTTCATTAAGAATTTTTAATAAAACTTCAAATTTATCACCTAGAAGTTCTTTAATCTCATCATTATCTTTTATGTTTTCATATATAGGAGATATTATTTCATAATTACTTTGTTCTTCATTGTAAGTGATTAATTTTAATTTTTTTAAAATATAGACCAAATCATTAGCTAAATCTATATTCAAAAGATTTTCTAAAAAACTTTTTTCTAATATTTTATTATCAAAAGCAAAACTAGAATTTGTAATTTCCTTTTGCAAATTTTCTATATAGTTAAATTCTCTTGCACTAACTAAAATATCAAGATAATTAATATCATAAAATTTGCTATCATTAAAATCTAAATAACTATGGGTAATTCTTTTGCCTTTATCATTTACACAAAGTCTAAGTCCACGACCAACTTGTTGGTGTATGCTAATTTGCGAAGAAGAATTTGAAAGCTTGGTAAGGGTAAAAATATTTGGATTATCCCAGCCTTCTTGCAAAGCCCAAACACTAAAAATAAAACGCAAAGAAGTGTCAAATGAAAGTAATTTTTCTTTATCTTCTAAAATAAGTTTAACCCCGTAAGCTTCTTTTTCATCAGCACTCCCTTTATCGCCACTAAAATAACCTTGATGGACTTTTAAATTTCCATCTTCATCAAAATCTTTTTCCAAATATTCTCTATAAGATTTGTCTATTTTAGTTTCAAGTATTTGTTTTCTTTTTTCTTTATAAAGCTCTTCAAATTTATTTTTTATAAAAGGATTATCGCCTCTAAAATCTAAAATATTTGGTATAAAAAATAAGCTTAATGCTTTAATATTTTGTTTAAATAATTTTTCTTCTTTTTCAAAGTGTAAATTAATAGCATTTTGCAAAAGCCCTGTGATTTCTTCTTCACTTAAAATATAACTTTCTTTTTTTTCTATGATAATATCATTATCAAAATACGCTTTATTTTCTTTTACACTTTTTAAAATAGCATTATTTAAAATTTGACAACTATCGCCTTTTTTGATTTTTATTTCTTGTTCTATGCCATTTGAAAAATAAGTAAAAGTAACTAAATCTCTTTTATATTCTTTTAAAAAAATATTTTTATTTTGAGTTCCTAAAGAACTTACTCTAACTTGCTTTACAAGATATTCTTTAAATGCCGATATAGAATCAAGACAATATACTAAATTGCTAAGCTCATAATCTTTTTCTTTTGGAAAAGTAGCTCCAAAACGAAAATAAATAGAATTTAATCTAGAAAAATACTCATTAAAGGCTTTACCTTTAAGCAAATGTGGTTCATCTATAATACTAATAGGCTTTAGATCTATGATATTTTCAAAAATACTTTTTGAATTAAATAAATTTTCATTGTTTTTGTTTAATATATTATCTTTTTTATCTATAGCACTATTTGTTAAAATCAACACTGAAAGCTCATCTTGATTTTTTATATAATGACTGATGATAGAATTTTGGCTTTTTGCATCTGTATAAAAATAAGCTTTTATGTGTTTTTTATACTGCACATAAAAATATTCTCTAGTAAGATCTATGTTTTGCTTTACGCTTTCTAAAATTGCTTTTCTTGGAACAAAAATAATGAATTTATTTTGTTTGTAAATTTTGTTAAGCTCAAAAATCAAATTTAGATAAGTAAAGGTTTTTCCTGTACCTGTTTCCATTAAAACATCTAAATTTAACTTATCGGTGATATTTTGTACCGGCAAGATTGTGGTTTTATAAAATTCTTGCAAACATTCTTTTAAATTATCTTGTTTTTTAAAATCAAAATCTTTTAAAAGCTCTATGATGTTGTTTATGCACTTTTCTTGATATTCTTGTTTTTCAAAAATCATTTTTTTCCCTAACAAAAACTAAAAAGACATTCTAACAAATTTTAACTTAGAGTTTAAACCCGCAAAAGCGGGTTAAATTTAATAAATCGGAGTTGCTTCAACAATAGCAGGAGCAAAGAAAAATAACTCTTTTAACTCTATCGGCACAGAAGGATTTACAGTGCAATCATCTAAGCCAAAACGATTTTCTATAGGCACGCGCGCTTCATAAAAGGTACTCATGCATTTTACCCCGCCATGAGTTAAAGATCTAATTTGCACAGCTGAACTTGTAGTAGGCATGATAGAAAAAACCGTTTGCATTTGCCCATCTTGCAAATCTTGCTTGCAAGATTTCACTCCAAAAGATTTTTCACTTAAGACAGCTAAACATACATCAGCACCTCTAGGGTTTATAAACTGCACATAGCCAAAAGGGCGTTGCACGGCATATCTATCTTTTTGTTTTAACGCATCGCTAAGAATTATCTCTTTTAAAAACCAATTTTGCTCTTCTAGTTTTTCAGAGCTATATCTAAAAGGACTAAGTGAAATTCCCGTTTCTAAAGATCTTATCGCGAACATAGGTGTAAAATCTTCTAAATCATCAAATAAAACTTCAGCTTTTAAAAAACTTAAAATAAAGTAAAATAAAATACAAATTTTTCTCATCATCTTCTCCTAAGGTCTTCTAAAATTTACAGGAAAATGATCCGAAGCTAAAAAAGTCCTAAGTCCTGCTACAGCTAAGATTGCAAGAATTCTAGGCGGACTATATAAAGATGTAGTGCTTGAATTTCCCGTAATCGCATAATCAATTGTATTGCCACCTGTTTGTGTAAAAGAAGGAGGTGCGACTATATTAATGCGAGATCTTAAATCCGGATCAATTAAATTTACAATAGTCCCAGGAGGTCTGTTAAAATCCCCTAAAATCATCCAATTAACCTGTGGCATATTCCTAAAGTGCATATCCACAGCACTTATAATAGCCCCTGCATCATTACCACCTCTTGATAAAGCGTGTATGCTAAAAAACGCATCATTTCCTATACGAATTCCTATAATAGGCCTTGAAGCAACGGTTGGAGGCGGTAAAACTATCACCTCATCAGCTCGCGTTCTACTCACAATAGCCATATTTACGCGATTTGCCCCAACATCAACTCTTGAGTAGTATATATAAACTGAATTTGGACGACTTGATGAGCCCAAATTCCACTCATACTCATGAATAGGAATGCCAACTCCCACGGGTTGAACTTGTCTTGGCGTCATTATAGCAGTACTTGGTAAAACTCCTGCTTCTTGAACAGCCAAAATATCCATAGGATTAGCACCGGTTACAAGCTGTCTTATACTAATATTCCACTTACTTTCGGTAGAAGCTGATGCACCTTGTAAATTCCAAGTACCGCTATTATAATTTTCCAAAGCAGCAAATAATAAATTAAAACTAAAAATCAAAAATACTATCTTTTTCATCATCACTCTCCCGTATAAGCATAAGGCGATCTTGTTTGAAAAGCAGGCGCACTAATGCTCCATTGTCTATCTAAATTTTTTTCTTTTGATTTCAAACAAGGTGTCAAATAAATACTATAATAGTCAAAATAAAATTCCTCCATTACATTTCCAACTGTCGTTTGTATACATTGTTGTGTTGCAAAATTTTGAATTTGATAAGCACCATTGCTCATAGGATATAATCTCCAAAATTGTGCAAAATTTGTCTGATCGCAAGGATAATGTACTATACCATTACCATAAGCATTTAAGCAAGTTAAAGTTTTTGCATTTTTAATCATCACAGTATTATTTGGAAATTCAATGAGTTGCCACACTCTTGCATCACCAAAAGATTTACTATCAAATAAATTATACCCCCATATCCAATTGCCTGGATTTAAAGCCCAAACCGTTAATGCAGCTCCATTTGGGTTCATAATAGTTACAAAATCGCTTACAAATCCTATATTTTCATACAAAGCATTTGAAGTAAATCCATTGCTTGATGTAAGCCTTGGTAATGGTCCTTTTACAGCATTATCTCCTTTAAAAGTATTGACTTTCATAAGAGGTGGCTCAAGTGGTATAGCTGGGATTTTCTTACCTTCCACTAAAGTTGGTGTTTTTTGTTTAGCCGGTGGAGTTGGATTTTTACCTATTTTCAAAGGATCTCCATCGCTAAATTCTCCAAAAGAACGCCCTAAAGGATTGATTTCTTTAGAAGAACATCCAACAAAAAAAGTTATAAATACGCTCAATATCATCATAAATCTAAGTTTTTGCATATTCTCTCCTTAAAAAATATAAATTTAAATATATTATCATAATTTTAAATAAATTTTGATAGAAAATATCATTTAATAAAATCTTCTTAGATTGATCAAATATTTTAAAAATGAATTGTTATAATTTTATTAATTTTAATCTAAAAAGGAAAAATTATGGATATTGTACAAAGATTTATAAATTACACTAAGATTAATACTACTACAAGTAGAGAAAATGGCGCCAAAGGCATTATGCCATCAAGTCCTAATCAAATGGAGCTTGCAAAATTACTTGAAAAAGAATTACAAGAACTAGGTTTAAAAGACATCAAAAGAAGAGAAAACACCATTACCACAGCTCTTTTACCAGCAAACACTCCAAATGCTCCTAAAATAGCCTTTTTTGCGCATTTAGATACAAGTATGGAACAAACTAATGACACCAAAGCACAAATCACTAAGTATCAAGGTGGAGATATATGCTTAAATAAAAACTTAGATCTTTATTTGAAAGAAAGTGAATTTAAAGAGCTTAAAAACTACATAGGAGATGATATTATCCACACTGATGGCACAAGCTTGCTTGGAGCTGATGATAAAGCAGCTATTGCAGCTATTATGGATATGCTTGAATTTTTTGTTAAAAATCCTGATATTAAGCATGGTGATATTTATGCTTGCTTTTTACCTGATGAAGAACAAGGTTTAAGAGGTGCAAAAGCTTTTGATATAAAAGAAATTAATGCTGATTTTGGATATTGTTTAGATTGTTGCGAGATAGGAGAGTTTATTTATGAAAATTGGAATGCAGGAGATTGTGAAGTAGAATTTATAGGAAAATCTGCTCATCCTATGAGTGCTAAGGGAAAATTAGTTAATTCTTTACTTTTAGCACATAAATTTATCTCTATGCTTCCAAATGGCGAAGCACCTGAATACACAGAAAATAAAGAAGGATATTTTTGGGTTAAAGAACTCAAGGGAAATAGTGCTAAAACTATTTTAAAAATAGATATTAGAGAATTTGATGATGAAAAATACAAACAAAGAATGCAATTTTTACAAGATTTAAACGATAGTTTTAAAAAGCTATACGGAGAAGAAAGAATTAACATTAAACTTAACGATCGTTATAAAAATGTCTTTAATAGTCTAAAAACAACCAAATCTTTGCCTATTAAACTTGCTTTACAAGCTTATGAAAATTTAAATATCAAAACTAAAATCATTCCTATGCGTGGAGGATACGATGGAGCGGTGCTTTCAGAAAAAGGCCTACCTTGTCCAAATATCTTTACCGGAGCACATAATTTTCACTCTATTTATGAGTATTTACCTGTTAAATCTTTAAAAGCAGCAAGCAAAGTTATACAAGAAATCATCATCCTAGCCGCAAAATAAATTTAAGCCTTTTAAGGCTTAAAATTATAATAACACAAAAGCAATTACAACCACCGAAACAACACAACCTAAAGCAGTTCTTTTAACAATTTCTAAAGGACTAACCCCAGCTATAGCTGAAACGATAATGCAAGCTCCTAAAATAGGCGAAAGGTATCTTCCAAGCACTGCTGACATTGCCACTGCAGTACCAAGTTTAACTTGATCAAAACCAAGATCTTGAGCATGAATAGTTACAGCCTTGTTAAATGCCATAGCAGCAGCATCACCGCTACCTGTAATCATAGCCATTAAAAATGGTATAAAAGTTCCACCAAAACGCACATAATGCTGTTCATTTTTAAGCCATTCTATGATAATATCAATTACACCGCATGCTTTTAAACCCGCAACAAAAACACTAGCAGCTATGATAATCCCTATAATCTCTGCATAAGATTTTCCCATACCATTGAAAAACTCTTTAAAAATATTATCAGGCTTACTCATAGTTACTACCAAAGCTATAATCGCCCCTAAAAGCATGGCTTCAGCAACTCCAACTTGTTTTGTCCATGTTAAAAACTCATAATCATTTAAAGGACTTGCGCCTATGATTAGTACAATCAAAGGCACTAAAGGCATAAGCGCATAAAATACATTTACTTTTTCAATATTATCTTCAGTCTTGTTTTGATTAGCCACTTCAAAAACTTGCCCTTTTTGATAATCTTTAAAAATCACTGCCATAATCATCAAAGAAATCATCACTATCACTCCTGCTGTTAATGCATTTGGAGTTTGAGTTAAAACAATTTCTTGTATATTTTTCCCTGAAATTTCAGAAATCAAAGCCGTATGAGAAACACCTGGACTTAAAATTCCTCCTATAGTTCCACAAAGCACTGTTGCTGCTGCCATGGCAGGTTTTATACCCGAAGCCATTAAAAGTGGTATTAAAGTCGCACCAACTGCAGCTGAACATCCTGCCGCTGAAGGTATAGCTATAGCGATGAAAAAAGTTACCATAAAAGCAAGTGGGATTAAGAAAAATCCTACATTTTTCAAAGGTGTTGTAAGTAATTTAACCAAATGTTTATCACATTTAGTCACTTTCATCACAAAAGCAAAGCCCATACTTGCACAAATTGCCTTAATCAAAGCAGGTTGCACCATAGCATGTGTAAAAGCACTCAAAGCTTCAATGGGCTTAAGCGAAATCAAACATAAAATAAAACCAACACTAATTAAAGCTGTTTTTGTTTCTACTTTTTTAATAAGCAAATAAACCACAGCCACAATACCAAAAATCGCAGCTAAAAGATAAAAAGTTTGCATTTTTCTCCTTTAGATTTTAGTTATTTGATTGACTTTTAAATATTCTACATTAAATGGATAGCTTAGTTTTAACACATCATGATGACCTATGATTTTTAAGCTATCATCTTGCACTTTTAATGCAGAACCCTCCGGTATAGCATAAACAATGTCTTTTGGATTAGTTAATAAAAACTCTTCCAAACGCTCCTCTCTACTTTCTCCGTTGTGTCCAGGAATTTTCCCGCCAATAAAATGTGGGTTGATTTGATAAGGAAAAACCCCTAAACTATCAAAACTTTTTGGCATAACAATAGGCATATCATTAGTTGTTTTTATGCTAAGACCTGCTATATTTGAGCCTGCGCTCCAACCTATATAACAAGCCCCTTTTTCAATACGCTCTTTTAACACTTCAAGCAAATCATTTTCATATAATTTATGCAAAAGCATAAAACTATTGCCACCACCTACTAAAAAAACTTTTGCATTTAAAATCGTTTCTTTTAAATTTTCAAAATGGTGTAATGATTTGATATTATCTTTTTTCAAGCCTTCTTTTACCTTAGCTTCATAAGCATCATAAGTCCTTCTAACACCCGCATAAGGTATAAAAAGAATTTCTTCATCTTTCATGGAATTTTCTTTTAAAAAATCATCTATAAATTCTCTAGTATGACTTAAATAAGCACTATCTTTATAGCCAGAAGCACTAAAAAGTAAAAGTTTTGACATCATTCTTTCCTTTAAAAAATTAATCAAAACTATAATTTTAATATTTAAAAAATGAAAAAACAATTTAGTAATAAAAAATATTGTATTACTTGTGTTAGAATTTAAAAAAAGGAAAAAACATGAAAGAAATTTTAATAACAAACGATGATGGCTATGAAAGTGAGGGTTTAAAAAAGCTTATAAAAATGCTAAGAAAGCATTTTAAAGCTAAAATTACCATAGTAGCTCCTGCTAGTGAAAAATCAGCATGCTCACACTCCATAACACTAACTAAGCCTTTAAGATTTCATAAGGTTAGTAAAAGATTTTACAAGCTTGATGATGGCACGCCTGCAGATTGTATTTATCTAGCTTTACATGCTTTATATAAAAAGCGTTTGCCTGATCTTGTCATAAGTGGAATTAACAAAGGTGCTAATGTAGGCGAGGATATAACCTACTCAGGAACTTGCGCAGGTGCTATGGAAGCAGTACTTCATGGAATTCCTGCCATAGCTTTATCGCAATTTTACAAAGATAATCAAAAAGAGCTTGATTATAAACTTGCTTTAAAACTTACTAAAAAAATAGTCAAAAATATCTTTGAAAAGGGCTTTCCTTTAGATAAAAAAGAATTTTTAAATATCAACTTTCCTTCTAGCAAAACAGCCTTTCAAGGCTTAAAAATTTGCAAAGCAGGTAAAAGAATTTATAGCTATAAAGCACACTCAAATACAAATCCAAGAGGTGTAGAATACTACTGGCTAGCTGCTGCTAATCTTGATCATGAAAATGAAAAAGATTCAGACATAGCACTTTTAAAACAAGGCTATGCCACAATAACCCCTATAATGCTTGATCTAACAGCTTATAAACAAATGAAAAATCTCAAAAAATGGATGAAAAAATGGATAGATACACGCGTATAAAATGGCTTATTAATGAAGAAAATTTTATCAAAATTCAAAACACTAAAGTTTTAGTTTGTGGGCTTGGTGGAGTTGGTGGAATTTGTGTTGATGCGCTTTTTAGAAGTGGCTTTAGTAATCTAACTTTAATTGATGCGGATAAATTTGAAACTACTAATCAAAACCGCCAGCTTCATAGTGAAAATATAGGCGAAGAAAAAGCTAAGGTTTTTGAGCGTATTTACAATGCTAAAGGTATAGTCAGTAAAATCGATGATGAGTTTTTGAAAAGTTTTAATTTGAGTGAATTTGATCTTATCATCGATGCGATTGATGATATACCTGCTAAGGTTGCTTTGGCTAATTTACTTGATTTGAAAAAGCAAATTTTTATCTCATCAACCGGTGGAGCTAGAAAGCTTGATCCAACGCGTATTAAAACGACAAGCATATTTAAAACACATGGCGATGCTTTAGCTAAAAAATTCCGCTATGAACTTAGAAAATCGGGCTTTAAAGGGGATTTTGATGTGGTATTTTCAGATGAAGAAGCTCATTGTAAAGATCTTGGCTCATTTATGGGTGTGACAGCTTCTTTTGGACTTGCTTTAGCTTCTTTGGCTTTAAGGAAAGTGCTTGATAAGAAAGCTTGATATAAAAGACTTAGCTCCTTGTATCAAGCTTTTTAAACAAAGCGTATCCACTCTTTGTAAAAATGATTATACAAAAGAACAAATTCATGCATGGATTAATATAGACCAAAAAACTTGGGAAAGAAAATTTCAAAATCAACTAGGCTTTGCTTATAAAGAAAAAGGTCAAATCATATCTTTTATAAGTATAAATTTAGAAGAAAAAACACTCGATCTTTGCTTTACTCATGCAAACTATGCTCATCAAGGTTATGGTAAAGCTTTATTAGAATTTGCTCTTAAAAACTACCCTTATAGTGAAATTTATACTTTTGCTAGTCTTAGCGCTAAAAATTTCTTTTTAAAAGCAGGATTTAAAATCATCAAAGAAAACATTGCTATAAGAGATCAACAAGAATTAAAAAATTTTTTCATGAAAAAGAAAATAAAACGATTTTAAAAAAGCAAATAAAATGCATTTTATCTGCTTCTACTTTAAAATTTTCAATGTCTTAATTACACTCAATAAAGGTATTGTAAAAGATAATAATAAATTTTTCACTACAAAGGTAAAAATTATAAATATCATCAAGCTAAGTGAAAACACAAACTGGAATTTAAAACAATATAGACAAATTGTAAGTTTTATAAAAAGTAACAAAATTTACGCTTTTGTCTTAAATATATAAATGTAAATGATTTAAAAAAGCTTTACCTAAGAGAAGAAGTAGTAAAACTATATCTAGATCAATCATAAACAAGGATTTTATATGTTAGCTTTAAGCACTCATCTTTTTTTGGCTATTTCTTTGATATTGCTTTCATTTGATAAAGTCAAAATTTCGTATATTTTTTTACTCTTTTCAGTCTTGTTGGGATATGTATTTAAAATTATAGATATAACTTTTATAGTGATTAATGTATTAGTTTTTATAACGGCTATATTGTATCAGTATAAAAAAATTTTCATATTAGAAATAGCATTATTTATCTATGCTTTAGCTTTATTTCTTCATTTTATCCCTGGTGTAAATAACATCAAAGTTTTAGATCAAGTTTATGCAAGCACAAATAGCGCACCTTTTAATCTTTACTTTAGTATTGACAAGCCACTAGGGGTTTTTATACTTTTTATACTTTTTCCTATTTTATTTAAAAACACAAACTACACCAAAGCTTCAGTGCTAAAATGGAGCTTATTGCTTTTATCTCCTATTCTTTTGCTGTGCGTGCCTTGGTATTTGGGTGTTATCAAACTAGAAATAAGCATACCATCATGGATTTTATATTTTTTATTTTCAAATCTTTTGTTAGTTGCTTTAGTAGAAGAAGCTTTTTTTAGAGGTTATCTCCAACAAAGACTTACACAATTTATTCACCCCAATCTTGCTTTATTAATCGCAAGCATAGCTTTTGGATTAGTGCATTATAAAAGCGGTGTTTTGATGATTGTATTTGCTGGTGTTGCAGGCGTGATTTATGGCTTAGCTTATAAATACTCAAAAAGCTTATGGATGAGCGTATTGTTTCACTATGGATTAAATTTAATCCATTTGATATTTTTTACCTATCCATTTTACTTAAAACATTAGCGATTATAGTTTTCTAACTAGAAAAAATAAAGGATGATAAGTCAAGGTATTTTGAAATTCTTTTTCATAGTTTTTTAAAAATACCTTGCCTATGAAAAATTTTTCACTCAAAGCATTTACTCCGCTTAATTTCAAATGCCTAAAAAGCTCCAAAGTATGATCAAATTTTAACTCTTTTAATTCTTCTTTTGCTTTTATGATCTTAAAATTTTTAGAAAGTTTTTGCCTAATTTGCTCTAAAGTTAAATATTCAAGTGATAAATTAGTGCTTTGTTTTATTTGAGTGAAATTTTTTTCTCCAAAAGTAGAAAAAAGCAAAATCCCATTTTTATTTAGCATGCTTGCAAAATTTTCTAAAAGCTCATCTATCTTTAGCCACTGCATACAAGCATTTGAAGCTATAAGATCAAATTTTTTCGTATAAAAATGATGATTTTTAAGTTCATTCATATCAAAAACGCCAAATTCATCAAACTTGCAAGGATTTTCAAAAGGATAAATATCATTTAAAAAATAATACTTAAATTTAATACACTCTTGCAAAGCCTTACTAAAAACCCCTACTCCACAGCCAAACTCAAATACCGCTTTAAAATCGCTCAAATCATTCTCACTAAGCATTTTACAAAGCTCTTTAACCATGTCTTTTTGCACTGGTGTATTTGCGCTATAAGTATCTTTTGCTCTTATGAAAGTTTGCAAAGCTCTTCCCAAGTGTGGTATTTAAAAAATGCAAAATGTGGCTCATCGATAAACACTGCCTTTTCTTTAAAAAAATTTAAAACATGTTTTGGTGGAAAGATCTTATCATCTTTACTGATTATGGCTTTATCCCAAGTGAAATTTTCATTTAAGTTTTTAGTGCAAAACTCATATAAACTTAAAAGTTCTTCTTTTAAATACTCATTTTTTTCAAAGTAAAATTCATCGCTCAAACTCATTCTTTTTTCAAGCAAATTTGCTTTAAAATCCTCTAAAGCAAATCTTTTTATCGTAAGTTTAAAAATGGCTTTTTTAATCCCAAATTCATCATTTATAGGTAAATTTGTGCCATTTATGGCTATTTTTTTATCAAATTTTATATCTTTTAAAATTTTACTCGCCACGCAAACTCCCATAGAAAAGCCAACAAGAGTGATTTTTTCAAATTTATTAAAATCAATTTCCCAATCAAAACTCGTATAATCATACGCCATTAAAACATTTACATCACTTTTTAAATGCGTAAAATGGCTAAAATGCGAGCAAAATCCTGAAAAAAATAAAATCAACTCAGATGAATTTGCATTTTCATGTAAAAAATGAGTTTTCAAAGTACCTCCAAAACCTTTTCTAAGTCTTTTTTCACTAAACCAGCATGCAAAGAAAAGCGAATTCTAGCTGTATTTTTAGCTACGGTTGGCTCTTTAATAGCAGGTGCAAAAATACCATTTTCTAAAAGCTTTTGTGAAATTTCACTAGCTAGTGCATTTTGCCCTAAAATAAAAGATATCACATAAGCCTCACCTAAAACTGTACCTTTACTTGCTAAAGCATTTTTAAACCAAGTGCTTAACTCTAAAAGCTCTTTTCTTTGAGTATTAAATTCATGCAAATGCTTAAAAACATGCAAAGTCCAAGCTACATTGATAGGCGCAATGGCAGTTGAGTATATAAAGGCCCTTGCTTTGTTGATAAAAAAATCTTTTTCATTACTTATCATGCAAGCTCCCATGGAAGCTATGGCCTTACCAAAGGTAAAAACTAAAAAATCCACTTCTTTTTCTAAGCCTAAAAATTTCACATAACCCAAACCATCATCATTAAAACACCCTATGCTATGAGCTTCATCGATGTAAATTTTGATATTTTTAAATTCTTTTTTTAAATTTATGAATTCTTTTATAGGTGCAAAATCTCCATCCATACTAAATAGTGCTTCACTTATGATGATAATATTTTCAAATTCTTTATAATGCTTTTGCACTAAGCTTTGCAAATGCTTTATATCATTGTGCTTAAATCTTATAAATTTAGCCCCGCTAAGCCTTAAACCATCGATGATACTTGCATGTACTTGTTTATCTGCTAAAAACAAAGTATTTTTAATGCTTGCTAAAGCTTGCAAACAGCTAACATTTAAGGCATAGCCGTTGTTAAAATGCAAGATTTTTCTGCCTAATTTAGCTTCTAAAAAGCTTTCAAATTCATCAAAAATCGCATAATTTCCACTCAAGCTTCTTGAGCTTGAACTAGAAAATTCAAATTCTTTTAAATGTGTTAAAAAATCTTGCTTCAATGCTTTTTCATTACTTAAATTTAAATAATCATTGCTTGCTAAATTCAGCAATTTTTGCTCATTATAAATAACATATTTTCCCTCATGTTTTAATGAGCGTAGAATTCTAAAATTATCTTGTTGTTTTAACGCATCTAAAATTTGTGCAATTTGCATTATTGTTTAAGCCTTGCGTAAGCTTGACAACCTAAATCATTTTTTAAATCACAAGCCTTGCCAAAATATTCTAAAGCTTTAGAAAGATCCTTTCTAATACCTTTGCCATTTTCATACATAATAGCAAGATTAAAGCAACCCAAGTTATCATTTAAATCACAAGCCTTTTGAAAAAAACTAATTGCTTTAAAATTATCTTTTTTTACACCATATCTATTTGCATACATAACACCAGTAGCACTACAACCAAAACCATTGTTTAAATCACAAGCCTTTTGAAAAAAACTAATTGCTTTAAAATTATCTTTTTTTACACCATATCCATTTGCATACATATACCCAAGGTGAGAGCAACCTACATTATCATTCAATTTGCAAGCTTTTTGATAAAATTCTACTGCTTTGAAATTATCTTTTTCAACACCTTTTCCATCTTCATACATGACACCAAGATTAGAGCAACTGATTCCACTATTCAAATCACAAGCTTGTTTGTAATACTTCATAGCATTTATATAATCACCACTCTCATAGACTTTAATTCCTTTTTCGAGTATATCCTCTTGCGAATATGCAAAATTTAAAAATAAAATCGCTAAGATAATCAAAACTTTTTTCATACTTTACCTCTAAATTTAAGATAAAAGCTAATTATATAAATATTTTCTAAATAATCCTTTTTCATTTTAAAGCATAAATTTGAGTAAAAATTGTAGTATCATTAGTAATAAAAATCAAAGAAGTAAAAATGAATTTAAAAGAACTAGACTTAAAACACATTTGGCACCCTTGCACGCAAATGAGCGATCATGAGTTTTTACCTTTAATACCTATAAAAAAGGCTAAGGGAGTGTATTTGTATGATTTTGATGAAAAATCATACATAGACTGCATTAGCTCTTGGTGGGTAAATATCTTTGGTCATTGTAATGAATACATCAATGAAAAAATCAAAGATCAACTTCAAAATTTAGAGCATGTCTTGCTTGCAGGCTTTTCACATGAGCCTATCATAAAGCTTTCGCAAAGACTTTGTAAGCTTTTACCTTTTGATAAATGCTTTTTTGCAGACAATGGTAGTTCAGCCATAGAAGTGGCTTTAAAAATGAGTTTTCAATACCACCTAAACAATGGCTCTAAAAAGGATAAATTTTTATCGCTTAGCAATTCTTACCATGGAGAAACCTTAGGTGCATTAAGCGTTGGTGATGTAGCGCTTTATAAAAAAACCTATGAACCTTTACTTTTAAAAAGCATCACAACACCTGTGCCAACAAGCAAGAACTATACAAAAGAACTTGAAATTTTAGAAAGTATTTTAAAAAATTATCATCATGAAATTTGTTCTTTTATACTCGAGCCTTTACTTCAATGTGCGGGCAATATGCATATGTACGAGCTTGGGTATTTAGATGAGGCAGTTAAACTTGCTAAAGATTATGGTGTGCAAGTGATATTTGATGAAATAGCCACAGGTTTTGGACGCACAGGGGAGATGTTTGCGTTTGATTATTGCTCACAAAGTATTGATTATATATGTCTTTCTAAAGCTATCACGGGTGGGTATTTACCACTTTCAGTGGTGCTTACTAAAGATGAAATTTATGAGAAATTTTATGATAGCTATGAGAGCCAAAAGGCCTTTTTACACTCTCACTCTTACACGGGTAATGCCCTAGCTTGTGCAGCGGCTAATGCGACTTTGGATATTTTTGAAAAAGAAAATATCATCGCAAAAAATAAAATCAAAAGTGCTTTTATAAAAACTCAATGGGAGAGTTTAAAAGAATTTGACTTTTTAGGAAATTTTAGAAATTTAGGTATGGTAAGTGCATTTGATATACAAAAAAGCAAATATCAAAGAGCAGGACTTGAAGTCTTTCAAAGAGCCTTAAAAAAAGGCTTGCTTTTAAGACCACTTGGAAATACAATTTATTTCATGCCACCATATGTTATAAATGAAGATGAGATTGCTTATATGGTAAAATCTTTAAAAGAAATTTTTAAAGATTTTTAATTTAAAATAAATATCAAATAATCTAAATAAGGAATAAAATGTTTCCAAGTAAGCTTATTGAAATTCAAAATTTTTTATTAGAAAATAGAGCACAACTAAAAGAATACTCAAGAGATGGAAGAATAAATTCTGCTTTAAATGAAGATGATATAATAAATATCATAAATAATGATTTTAAAATTAATTTACCAAATGCTAGGGCTTGGTTTGATTTTAGTTTGGAAGAAAACGGGGAATTTTATCCTGTAAATATAAAAGTCACAACAACGCATACTACGGATAATTTAAATTGTAAACTAGGTATATATTATGCATTGACAGGAAATATTCCGATTTTTAATAATATAAACTGGGAACAATATTTTTATAACTTAAAAAAGAATTTAAAAGAAAATTGCAAAGATTATTATTTTTTAATTATAAATAAAGATAATACTCAAGATATATTTGTAGCTTCACTTAAAAGTCTTAATAAAATTTCACCTAATGGAAATAATTTACCTTTTCAAGCAAAATGGGATGAAAATAGATGTCCTATATCAAGAGATTTTAAAGAAGCCAAAGATTTTATAATGAAATGTTTTGCTAATTCTTTAAAACTTAGAGCTGATGCGTATTTTCATTTTAAGAAATATTTTAATGAATATGCTTAATATAAAAGAACTAGGGCAAGTTTTTACGCCACAATATGTAGTAAGTGACATGATGAGCTTAATTAAAAACAATGGTAGGTTTTTAGAGCCAAGTTGTGGAAATGGAGCATTTTTTAGAAATTTACCTGCTAATAAAATAGGTATAGAAATAGATAAAAATGTTATAAATGATCAACAAATACTAAATATAGATTTTTTTGATTATCCAATAAATGAAAAGTTTGATACTATAATAGGAAATCCTCCCTATGTAAAATATAAAGATATAAAATATAACACCAAATTTTCCCTACAAACTTATAGTCAAATATTTGATGAAAGAAGCAATTTATATCTGTTTTTCATATATAAATGCATTTTACATTTAAAAGATAATGGCGAATTGATATTTATCACACCTAGAGATTTTTTAAAAAGCACTTCTAGTATAAAATTAAATAATTTTTTATTTTCTCAAGGAAGTATAACTGATTTTATAGATTTAGGTGATAAAAAAATTTTTCATAACGCCCAACCAAATTGTGCTATATGGAGATTTGAAAAAGGAAATTTTAAAAGAAGTACAAATTGTTTAAAAGAATTTAATTGCATAAATGGACAAATACTATTTACTAAGAATCATTATTTTATACCATTTTCAAAATTATTTTTTGTAAAAGTTGGAGCTGTAAGTGGTGCAGATAAAATTTTTACAAATGACAAATTTGGAAATATAGATTTCGTTTGTTCTTCAACAAATAAAACAAAAAAGACAAAAAAGATGATTTATGGAAATTATGGTAAAACATGTGAATATTTAATACAACATAAAAATATATTATTAACAAGAAAAATCAAAAAATTTAATGAAGATAATTGGTGGCAATGGGGTAGAAACTATTATAAAAGTGATTTAGAAAGAATTTATGTCAATACAAAAACAAGAAATAAAAATCCATTTTTTATAAATGATTGCAAAGCTTATGATGGTTCTATACTAGCTATTTTCCCAAAATTTAAATGTGATAAAAATCTTTTACAAAAAATATGTGATAAATTAAATAAAATTGATTGGAATGAGCTTGGCTTTGTTTGTGATGGAAGATTTTTATTTTCCCAAAGAAGTTTAGAAAATTGCTTGCTAAATGAAAGTTTTAGAGATTTTTTAAAATTGGTTTAATATTTTCGCACACTTTATCATCAAATTCTATGATAGGAATTTTAGCGTAATTGCTTATAAAATCCTTACTAAAAGTATCTTGGGTTTTTAAGATTAAAGCAAGGATTTTAATATCTCTTTGTTTTAATGCTTCTATGCTTAAAAGAGTGTGATTGATACTTCCTAGATAGTCTTTTGCGACTAAAATCGTAGGGTGCTTAAACGCACTCATATAATCAATCATTGTTTTTTCATCATCAAGGGGCGAAAAAAGCCCACCAGCTAGTTCGATAATGAGTTTTTCACTTTGTGGAATTTGTATATCAAAAGCTTTATAGTTTAAATTCTCTAAAATCCTACCTTTGTGCGGTGAAGCAGGGGTTTTTAAAAACACACCTTCTTTGAAAATCTTAGTTTTTGGGCTAAACTCAGCTACTACCTCACTATCTTTTGGCGTGCCTGCTTGGATAAGCTTAAAATAATCAAAACCCAATTCTTTACAAATTCTAGCACTTAGATAAGTTTTGCCAACATCTGTGTCTATACCGCTAATGTATATTTTCATTTTAAACCTATGAAAGTATTTTTAAACCCACGGTGCAAGCAATGATAAGAGCGATCAAAAAAAGCTTTAAAAAGCTTTTGCTTTCTTTATAAAAAAGCACCCCTATGATAACCCCGCCTGCAGTTCCAGCTCCTGTCCATATAGAATAAGCCACACTCATAGCAATACTTTGCATGCTAAGGCTTAAAAATCCAAATGAAAAAGCAAAACACACTATCAAAGCTAAAAGATAAAGCTTATTTTTAGTGCTTACAAGTTGTTTCATAATAATCACGCCAAAAATTTCAAAAGCGGTCGCTAAAAATAAAAAAAACCATTCCATTATTTAGCTTCCTTGCTAATGATTTTAAGGCCTATGATACTTAAAAGCAAAATGGCTATTAAAGTAAGCTTGGTAATAGAGCTTGGCTCATTGAAAATAAACATCTCATTAAGCACCACTCCAACCGTGCCAATACCTACAAAAACACTATAAGTAATACTTACTTCAAGTCTTTCACAAGCTTTCAAAAAACATGTAAAAGATATACAAACTCCAATGGCTGTTAAAGCATAATGCCAAATTTCAGTAGAGTATTTTAAACCACTTACCCAAAAACACTCAACCAAACCACCTAAAATTACCATAAACCAACCAAAATTAGAGCTTATTTTTGTTCTTTCAATCATAATCTACCTTTTTTAAAAGTGCAAATTATAACCAAAATTACAAAATAATAAGCTCCTTGGTATTAAATTTTCTTACTTTCCACCTCTTTTAATATATCTTGAGAAATATCCCCTACTTCTTTAGTAGTTTCATTAGTAAAATTAGCTATTTTTACATTTTCTTTTGTGACATCTTCTAGTTGAATTATCGCATCATTGATTTGTGAAATACTTTGAGTTTGTTCATGCATTGATATAGAAACATCATTAACACTTTGAACTAAAATATTTACATTAGCTTCTATCTCACCTAAACTTCTTTCTGTCTTTTCAGCCAAATGACGCACTTCATCAGCAACCACAGCAAAACCTCTGCCATGTTCACCCGCACGAGCAGCTTCTATGGCAGCATTTAATGCTAATAAATTTGTTTGTTCTGCTATGTCCTTGATCACATTTACTACTTCTTTAATATTTTCAGCTTGAGAAACAACCTCTGTAGTTTTACCTCCAACATTTTGCATAGAAATGTTTATTTGCTCTACTGCTTTTATGGATTTTTCCAAAGAATTTGATTGAGAATAAGTTCCATCAACAAGTTTTTGCATAAATTCTTCTAGTTTTTCACATTGTATAGTTAGTTTATGTGCAAATTTAGAAGAAGAAATCAACATCTTTTTGATTTCTGAACCTAAAACATTTGTTGTTATTTCTACACTTCCTTTTGCATTTTCAACCTGTGTTGAAAAATCTAAAGCCTTATAACTTTCAAGCACTCTATCAAGCTCGTTGATGTTTGATCCTATTTTCTCTTCTAAAATATCAAGCAATTCATTTAATACATTTTTTAACTCTATTAGTTGAGGATTTATAGGATCATTATCAATTCTAACAGATAAATCTCCAAGCTCTATCTCTTTCAACTTTTGAACACTTTCAAACACAGCCTTCTTGTCTTGCTTTAAATTCTTTTGGATATTTTTTATACCATTATTGATTTCTTTACCAATAATAGCAAATTCATCATTTCCTTTGATATTTAAATCTATATCTTTCATATCGCCTTTGTAGTTTAAACTTTCAAAAAAATCTTCTAAAGCTTCTTTAATAAATATAATTTTCTTAAGAAAATGCTCTATCATACCACCCAAAATAACGATAATAACAAGGACAAAAATCACACCAAATATAACTTGGGTAATTAAAAGTCCGTTTAAAACCTCATCATAATCACTCAAAGCATTAGAAGAACACAAAGTTAAAGAATTTTCTCCCATAATACACACAGCTAAGCGTTCTTGACCTTTAAGTTTATACAAAATCAAATCAGTAGTTTCATTTGGAGTTACACTTGCAACATTAACAAAATTTTTTAACACTTCTTTAACTTCATTGTCTTCATAAAAATCTATATTAGCAGAAGAATGAGCTATCATTTCCTTTCTTTCATTGATTAAAAACACATTATTACTTGCAGTAGTTTTTAATCTTCCAAAAGCATTGCGTATATCATCTAGAAAAAACTCGCCTGCTAAAACTCCATAAAATTTCCCATCAATAACAATCGGAATTGACACTGACAAAGCTATTTTTTTAGTTACGACATCTAAAAAAGGTTCTGAAATGCTTACCTTATTTTTATTTTTTGCATTTTGATACCACACGCGTTCTCTAGCATCAAAACCATCTTTTTCTTGATTTAAAATAAAATGTTTTCCTTTAGAATTAATATCTACATCAATTAAGCTACCATCTTTTTCATACCCAACATAAATAGCATTAAAAGAATAAAAACCAAACATCTTTTCTAAAAAAGAACCAATATATTCCTCACTTACATTTTTATGTTCAATAATATTTGCAGCGATTTTTTTAATATTCTCTATCTTGGTATTGAAGTATAAATCTGAAAAATTTTTTCCATTTTTAACACTTTCTTGCTTTCCACTTACAATACTTTGAAGAATATCCGTTTTAGACGAATAATAATTTAGTCCAACAAAAATACCAAATCCAACAACCAAAATCAAAGCTGTGAAAAATGATATTTTCTTAGCTACAATAGTTTTAAACATTAAAATACCTCCTAATTTTGCAATAAATATAAAAACATTTTAATTAATTTCTAAAAAATTTTTCAAAAATAACACCTATAAAAATAAAAAGTAGAATTTTTGTCCTAAAAATACTCATTTATTAATTAAATTTTAGTTATATTTAATTTTTATTAAATATAATAAATAATTTTAAAAAAGGAGTAAATAATGAAATTTTTAACCTGTAGTAAAAGAATTTTATTGACATTAACTAGTTTAATATTTTTACTAAGCAATAATGTCTTTGCAAAAGATTTTGAACCTATCATCGTTATACATGGTGGAACAAGTGGCTTAGGACTTACCAAAGAAGAATTTGCCAAAAGAGAAAAGGTAATGAAAGAATCTTTAAAAGCAGGTCAAAGCATACTTGAAAAAGGAGGAAGCTCGGTTGATGCTGTTATAGCCGCTATTAAAGTAATGGAAGATAGTCCTGAATTTAATGCTGGGAAAGGTGCTGTTTTTACCTCTGATGGATTTAATGAGCTTGATGCATCTATAATGGATGGAAAAAATTTAAAAGCAGGTGCAGTTGCTATGGCTAGGACGATTAAAAATCCTATAGAAGCAGCAAGACTTGTTATGGAAAAAACACCCCATACTTTAATAGCGGGCGAGGGTGCTGATAAATTAGCCAAAAAACATGGCTTAGAAATAGTAGGACAAAAATACTTCTTTACAGAGCACAGATACAAACAACTTCAAGAAGCTAAAAAAAGCAAGGAAGTTTTATTAGATAGTGATAAGGCAAAAGCTCATCTTGGTGTAAGCACCGAGCCATATTTAGGCACAGTAGGTGCAATAGCTTTAGATAAAAACGGCAACCTAGCAGCAGGTACAAGCACAGGTGGCACTACAAATAAAATGACAGGACGCATTGGGGATTCTCCTATCATAGGAGCAGGAAATTATGCAAATAATGACTCAGTAGCAATTTCTTGCACAGGAACAGGTGACATTTACATAAGAGTAGCTGCAGCTCATGAAGTTGCGTCTTTATACAAATACAAAAAACTTTCAGTGCAAAAAGCAGCCCAAGAAACCATCAAACAAGTTGCAAAACTTGGTGGTACAGGCGGAATTATTTCAATAGATAAAAATGGAAAAGTTGGTTATGCTTGGACTAAAGATAAACTTGGAATGTATCATGGACAAGCAAAAATCGGCGAAGAGCCAAAAGTATTTTGGCCGCTTGGAAATTAACGCAGTTTAACTTTTTTAATGCCTCGAAGTTTAAAAATCTTTGAGGCCCCACTTTCAAAAAACTTTTCATCTACTATTTTATCTGCATTTTGCATAGCCCAATTTAGATCAAATTTTTTTCCATGAATGTTTGCAGAAGTAGAATAAAGCCAATCAAACTTTTTTAAAAATTCCTCATGAGTGCAATCTTTCACAACGCGTATTGCTTTAGAATTAGGATATAAAAAAGTAGTTTTTTTGGATTTTCTAATAGTATTTTTAAAATAATTTGGCACTCTTGTAAGTTTTTTAAGCTCACTAAATTTAGCCGTAGTAATTAAACAATCTTGCTTTAAGGGCCTTTTTTTTAAAGTATTAAGGGCTTTTAAGTCCTTACTTAAAAACCCTGCTGTTGTATCAGTTTGAGCAAGATAAATCATGTTTTTAAGTATTCTTGTAAGCTCTTTACTTCAAGACATGATTTATTTTGTATAGCTTTGATAGCTTTAATCCCCGCATAAGCTGCTCTTAGATTTGTAAAATATGGGATTTTAAAGCGTAAAATATTTGCTCTAATTTTTTTAGTGTCGCCTTTAAAACTATGCTCATCGCTAGTATTTATAGCAAGTTGAATTTGAGAATTTTTTAATTTATCCTCTACATTCGGGCGTCCTTCAGAAATTTTATGCACAAACTCACACTCCAAGCCCGCTTCTTGTAAAACTTTATAAGTACCACTTGTAGCAATGATTTTAAATCCTAGCTTAATATACTCATTAGCTAAATCTACTGCATATTTTTTATCTTGCTCTCTTAGTGATAAAAACACATTACCACTTTCTGGTAAGAAATTTGAAGAAGCAAGTTGGCTTTTTGCATAAGAGTTATCAAAATCTTTACTTACTCCCATAACTTCACCGGTTGAGCGCATTTCAGGTCCAAGCTCAAGATCGCTTCCGCTAAGTTTAGCAAAAGGAAATACCACTGATTTTACACTAATATGTTTTGGTTTTTTAGCTCTTAAAATTCCGTTTTTTTCCTCTACCACTTTAAAGGTGTCATAAAATTTCAAGCTTTCTCTTAAATTTCCTTGCCACATCACGCGCGTTGCAACCTTAGCTAAAGGAATTCCTGTGGCTTTGCTCACAAAAGGCACGGTTCTACTAGCTCTTGGATTTACTTCTATCATATAAAGTTTATTATCATAAATAGCAAATTGTATATTTAAAAGCCCTACTACACCTAAATTTAAAGCAATATCTTTTGTTTTTTGCTCAATCATTTCAAGCATAGCTTCATCAATATTTACAGCAGGTAAAGAGCAAGCGCTATCGCCTGAGTGAATTCCTGCTTCTTCAATATGCTCCATAATACCTGCTACATAAACTTCTTTTCCATCACTTATCGCATCTACATCAAGCTCAGTTGCATTATCTAAAAATTGATCGATTAATACCGGAGATTTATCACTCACATCTACTGCTTCTTGCATATAAAGTCTAAGCTCACTCTCATCATGCACTACACGCATTGCACGACCACCCAAAACATAACTTGGTCTAACAAGCACAGGATAACCTATCTCATTTGCTTTTATAATCGCTTCTTCTACACTTATGGCTGTGCCATTTTTAGGTTGATTTATACCTAGATCTTCAATAAATTTAGCAAATTTCTTTCTATCTTCAGCTAAATCTATTACCCTTGCACTTGTTCCTATAATCTTTGCTCCAAAAGCACTAAGGCGTTTTGCAAATTTAAGCGGGGTTTGACCACCAAAATGCACTATCACTCCATCGGGTCTTTCTCTATCAATAACCGCTCTTAAATGCTCAAAATCAATTGGCTCAAAATACAAAATATCACTCGTATCATAATCTGTTGAAACCGTTTCTGGGTTACAGTTATACATTATAGTTTTTACACCCATATCTTTTAGAGCAAAAGAAGCATGCACGCAAGCATAATCAAACTCAATGCCTTGTCCTATGCGGTTTGGTCCACCACCTATAATCATCACTTTTTTATCTTTTTTATCTTTACTTTCTTTTACTTGCGTAGCTTCATTTGTATTAATACTTGAGTATAAATACGGGGTCAGTGCTTCAAATTCTCCTGCACAAGTATCTACTTCACTATATTGAGCGATGATTTTGTGTTTAATTCTTGCATAATAAATATCATTTTGGCTTAACTCAAGATTATCTTTTTGATTAATTAAGCTAGCAATTTTTTTATCTGAAAAACCTAAGGTTTTAGCTTTTCTTAATAGTTGCTTATTACTTAAAATATCCATATCTATTTGATTTTCAAATTCCACTATTTCTTTGATTTGGTTTAAAAACCAAGGATCTATTTTGCAAAGCTCAAAAAGCTCTTGTGTGCTAAAACCTTCTCTAAAAGCTTGTGCTATATAAAGTAAGCGTTTTTCATTAGCTTGGCGAATTTTTGCTAAAAGCTCATTTTTATCACATTCTATAGTATCAAACCCACTTAAATTTCTCTCAAGTGAGCAAAGTGCTTTTTGAATGCTTTCTTTAAAAGTTCTCCCTATAGCCATAACCTCACCCACGCTTTTCATAGCAGTGCCAAGCTCTGTGCTTGCATTTGGGAATTTTTCAAAAGTAAAACGAGGAATTTTAGTTACGATATAATCAATTACCGGTTCAAATGAAGCAGGAGTTCCTGTGATATCATTTTTAATCTCATCTAAACTAAATCCAACTGCTAAAAGCGTAGCTACCTTAGCTATAGGATAGCCCGTAGCTTTACTAGCTAGGGCTGAAGATCTTGAAACCCTAGGATTCATTTCAATAACTATCATTCTACCATTAGTTGGATTGATAGCAAATTGCACATTTGATCCACCTGTATCTACTCCAATTTCTCTTAAAATAGCAAAAGAAGCATTACGCATCGCTTGGTATTCTTTATCAGTCAAAGTTAAAGCAGGAGCTATAGTAATAGAATCGCCTGTATGAACTCCCATAGGATCGACATTTTCAATAGAGCAAACGATAATACAATTGTCATTTTTATCTCTAATGACCTCCATTTCGTATTCTTTCCAACCAAGTAAGCTTTCTTCGATTAAAATTTCATGGATAGGGCTTAGCGCTAAAGCAGTATTTGCAAGTTCTGCAAACTCATCCATATTATATACCACGCCACTTCCTGCACCACCTAAGGTAAAAGAAGCTCTAATCATCAAAGGAAAGCCAATCTCATCAACAGCTTTTAAAGCCTCTTCATAATTATACGCATACATAGATTTTGGTAAATCCATGCCGATTTTTTTCATACATTCTTTAAAAACTTGTCTGTCTTCGCCTTTTTTAATCGCTTCAGGATTTGCACCTAAAAATTTTACATCTGCAAGCTCGCCACTTTCATAAACTTCCATAGCAACATTTAAAGCAACTTGGCCACCCATAGTAGGTAAAATCGCATCGATTTTTTCTTTTTTGATAATACTTAGAATACTTTCTTTGGTAATTGGTTCTATATAAGTTGCATCAGCAAATTCAGGATCTGTCATAATCGTAGCCGGATTAGAATTGATCAAAACTACTCTATAACCTAGCTCTTTTAAAGTTTTTGCCGCTTGAGTTCCTGAGTAATCAAACTCACAAGCTTGACCTATAATGATAGGCCCACTGCCTATTAATAATATATTTTTTATATCTGTTCTTTTTGGCATGTATTTTCCTAAGCTAAATTTTTAGCCAAATTATAACAAATATAAGTTTTTTAGAAGTTGAATTTAACAAAGAATTTAGCTCTTAAAGAGCTAAATTTTATTGACGCTTACCAAAAGTTATAGCATAAGCTTCATTTCTTACATCAAATAAAGGATCTTGTGGTGGATTAACCCCTTGAGGTACATCCGAAGGAAAATATACATCAAAATTACAATCTTCATCGCTCAAGGCATTAACCTTAAAAGTCCCAACTAGACTTTCTTTGTGCTTACCACTCCATAAAGCCGTTGTTTCATTGGTAATATCATTTTTATTTGCATATACTAAATACATTTTATACTCAACCGGCTTATTAGCTTTTACACGATTTTGGAAATCTTCTTTTAAAAAATCACTACTCGCACTTTTCATTTGTGCTTCATTTAAATATGCCACACCTTCACTTGGAACTAATTTCCATCTTGCTGGTAAATAGTTTTCTCCGTTTGCTTGTTTAAAATAAAAAGTATGAATACTAAAAAATGGAGTATTTGCTACACTTTTACTAATGCCAATTTTATCAGTATATGCAGCAAAATTTCTATAAGAATCAACCTCTTGCATCATCTTGCTTATTTTTTCTTGATCGATTTTACCATTTACAGGAAGTCTCATTTCAAAAAACTGACCGAATTCTTTAGGATTTTTTGCGAAATTTATTTCTGTATTTAGCATAACCATAGTCCAAGAAGCAGAATCTTTAGGATCAGTAATTCTAATAGCCATACCTCTTGTTTTGCTTTTATCATCTTTAAAAGCTCCACCCAAAGAATATCTTACTTGGATTGGCAAACTTTTTTGTGTTAACAAAGGCACATCAACTTCTTTATTAATAGACAAAGCTGGCTCAAAAGTTCCCATAGCACAAAAGCCTTTTGCATGATTAACTTTTGCTTTTGGATTTTTAGGATCAGCATTAAGTTGATAAAAAATATCTGCTATTTTTTGTGCATCATATTCCACTTCATTTGCATAAATAGCACCACTTAAACAGCAAAAAGCTAAACAACTACTGATATATTTTTTCATTTAATCTCCTAAATTTTTAAAATTCGGAGATAATTCTAATATTTAATAGTAAATAATAATTTATATCAACTAAAATAAATAACTTTTTATTAAAAATTTTCTACCATATAAAAATAACTTGGTACTTTCATTTTTACATAAGGTTTAACATATGCATTTTGATAGGCGCCTTCTTCTTCTATTTTAAAAATTTCGCCCACTGGAATTCCTGAAAAGAAAATCTCATCTAAGCCACTTGTATAAACCTTATCACCCATTTTAAGTTCAAGCCATTTAGGAATATATTTAACTAAAACATAATCATTTCTACCATGAGCTATACCTGGCGCTTGTTCCTTACCTATATATACGGAAAAAATACACTCTTCATCACCTTGTAAAAGTCCCAAAGCTCTACCATTTTTTTCTATAACTATGCCTGCTGTATAGCCATTATAAATTAAGCCTTTAATTTTTCCTTTATAATCCACATCAAGCCAAACCTTATGATAATCGCTAATTTGAGCATAAGAAGTTGCCTTAACTAAACTAACATTAGGATAATAAAAACTTGAATTTTTATCACTTAAAATATTGTTTAATTCATTGGCAAAGTTTTTCATATAGATATTGTTTTTTTCAAGTTCAGCATTTCTTTCTCTTAATTTTTTAATTTCTTGAGCTTGATTAAAATGCTCATTAAATTTATCTTTTAAAAGATTAATGCTTTGAGAAAACTGATTAACAATAGCAATATTTAAATCTAAAACATTTCGTTTTATTATATCTCCATAATAAAACGAAACAAACACTAAAAAAGATAAAATTAAAACACTAAGAATTTTACTCTTCATTCGTTAGTTGGTGCAATAAAGAAATTTCTTCCAAAGCTTTACCTGTGCCTTTTGCCACTGCTAAAAGTGGCTCATCAGCTACATATACTGGAAGTTTTACAATTTCAGATAAATATTTATCAAGACCGCGTATTAAAGCTCCGCCTCCTGTTAAAACAACACCATTTTCAACAATATCAGCTGCAAGATCAGGCGGCATCATTTCAAGAACGATTTTTAATGCATCAGCAATTTCTTTTAAATGCTCACGCATAGCCTCTCTTACATCTTCACTTGTTAACTCTATTCTATTTAACAATCCTGTTACTTGATCGCGTCCTTTAACTACCATAGAAAGCTCTTTTGGAAGCTGAACTGCTGAGCCTATTGCGATTTTGATTTCCTCGCCCGTTCTTTCACCTATGACAAGATTGTATTTTTCTTTTACATAATTTACTATACTAGTATCAAGCTTATCACCAGCTGTTCGGATAGATTTTGAAATCACAAGACCGCCCAAAGAAGTAACACCAATTTCAGTAGTACCACCGCCAATATCTACCACCAAGCTCCCTTGAGGCTCTCTAATTGGTAAATTTGCACCAATAGCTGCTGCCATAGGTTCTTCTATCAAAAATACTTCTCTAGCACCCGCACTTAACGCACTTTCTCTAACTGCTTTTCTTTCTACTTGGGTTAATCCATAAGGAACTGAAATGATAATTCTAGGTCTTAAAAAAGATTTTCTTCTATGAGTTTTTTCTATAAAATAACGGATCATTTTTTCAGTCATATCAAAATCAGCAATCACACCATCTTTCATAGGACGGATTGCTTCGATATTACCTGGGGTTTTTCCTACCATTTCCTTAGCTTCTTTTCCAACAGCTAAAATTTTAACCCTACCATATCTTTCACGCTCTACCGCAACAACCGAAGGTTCATCAATCACTATACCTTTATCTTTTACCAAAACTAAAGTATTTGCAGTACCTAAGTCAATCCCCATATCACTTGAAAAAAATCCAATTATTTGATCTAAAATCATTCTCAGCCTTTAACTTTTTTATTTTTTATAAATAAAGGTTTTGCACCTTCTTTGATCACTTCTTTAGTAATTACTATGCTATATCCATTATACTCTGGCAAATCAAACATCAAATCTACCATCATTTCTTCAATAATACTTCTTAAACCTCTAGCACCTGTTTTACGCTCTAGTGAAAGCTTAGCAATCTCTCTTAGTGCTTCATCTTCAAATTTTAATTCCACATTGTCAATAGCAAAAAGTTTTTGATATTGCTTAATAATGGCATTTTTTGGCTCAGTTAAAATACGCACCATGCTTTCTTCATCAAGCTCTTCTAAAGAAGCAAGCACATGTAATCTTCCTATAAGTTCAGGAATAAGCCCAAAATGCACCAAATCATCAGGCTCTAGTCTTTGAAGTAAAGCTTCTTTTTCATCTTTTTTATCATCAGTAAAAAAGCCCATGACATTATCGCCTAATTTTCTTTTAATAATATCACTAATACCATCAAAAGCCCCGCCACACACAAATAAAATATTAGTTGTATCTATTTGTATGAAGTCTTGATTTGGGTGTTTTCTACCGCCTTTTGGTGGGATATTTACCAAAGATCCTTCGATAATTTTGAGTAAGGCTTGTTGCACGCCCTCACCACTTACATCTCTTGTAATGGAGCGATTTTCGCCCATTCTTGCGATTTTGTCTATCTCATCGATAAATATAATCCCTTTTTGTGCTCTTTGCACATCTCCATCAGCAGCTTGCAAAAGACGAGTAAGGATATTTTCAACATCTTCTCCCACATAACCTGCTTCAGTTAAAGAAGTCGCATCGCAAATTGCAATAGGCACATCTAAAAATCTAGCTAAAGTCTGTGCCAGTAAAGTTTTTCCACTTCCCGTTGGGCCTACTAATAAAATATTTGATTTTGCTAATTCTGTATCATCATCTTCTAAGTCAGATCTAAAAAGCCTTTTGTAGTGATTATACACCCCTACACTAAAGATTTTTTTAGCTCTATCTTGCCCGATAACATATTTATCTAAATATGCTTTTAATTCCTTAGGAGTAATATCTTTAAAATTTTCTTTATCAACTTCTTTATTTTTTAATTCTTTTTCCTCTCCAAAGAAAATATTACAAGCACTTTCGGCACAATACTCACATATAAAGGCATTATTATAATCATTTACTAAAATTCTTCTTTCACTTGTTTCTATTTCATTGCAAAAACTACATCTTTTAACCATGACTTTTTTCCTTATATATAGGAATTCCTCTTTTTGTTTCTAAGATAAAATTACACATTTTTTTCACATTTTCACTAGAAGTATTTTCTAGCAAACTTAAAGCATTATCTTTTAAACTTCCTTGTCTGAATAAAAATTTAAAAGCCTTGCTTAAAACATCCACTTCTTCTTTATCAAAGCGTCTTCTAATGCCTACTAAATTTAAACTTCTAATGCTTGCTCGATTTCCTTCAGCTAAGCAAAATGGCACCACATCTTGAGAAAGCGCACTAGCACCTGCTATCATACACCCCTCACCTACCTTAACAAACTGATGTATTGGAGTAAGTCCACCTACCACAGTATAATCTCCAAGTTCCACATGACCTGCTAAAGTAGCATTATTTGCTAAAATAATATTATCTCCAAGCAAACAATCATGTGCAATATGAGAATAAGCCATTATAAAAGCATTATCGCCTATTCTTGTAAAACCATCACCCTTAGCTGTACCTGAATTTATAGTAACAAATTCTCTAATAACTGCATTTTTTCCTATAATAACACCTGAATTTATCTCATCTTTATAAGATATATCTTGTGGAATATCTCCAACTATGGCATAAGAAAAAACTTTAGAATTTTCACCTATGCTTACATTAGGTAAAATTCTTGCACCTTGTTTGATGATAGTATTTGCACCTATATTGGCATTTTTTCCAACATAAGCATAGGCTTCTACTACAACACTATCTGCTATGATAGCTCCATCTTCTATAACAGCACTTGGATGAATTTTGCTCATCATTTATCTACTATCATAGCTTTAAGTTCAGCTTCTGCAACCAATTGTCCATCAACAAAAGCTTTTCCTTGAAAAATCCACATATTTCCACGATTTTTTACCACACTCATCTCATAATCAAGCCTATCACCTGGACGCACTGGATTTCTAAATTTAGCATTATCAATGCCTGTAAAATATACTACTTTAGTGCTTGGATCTACCTTATCATCCATGCTTTCAAATGCCAAAACCCCTCCAGTTTGTGCCATACCTTCTAAAATTAACACACCCGGGTAAATTGGATGATCTGGAAAATGTCCCATAAAAACATGGTCGCTTATACTAATATTTTTATAACCTCTAACAACTTCTTTATTTTTTAATTCTACGATTTTATCTACAAGTAAAAATGGATACCTATGTGGTAAAATTTTTTGAATTTGCATTACATCTATCATAAATTTAGCCTTAAAATATATTCAAAATTCAGATTTTACAAAAAAAATATTAACAAACTAGTTAAGTTTTATAACTTCACAATCTTTTCTTTACTATCAAAATAAATTTCACTTTTTGCTATAAATTCATAAGCACCTTTGGTGATGTTTTCAACAATAATCACCGGCGAAAGATCATAAGCGCCAAAATGCTTTTGCCTTATTTTGATTTCTTGCTCTATTTTTAAAGGATTTTGTAAAAAATCTTCAAAATTTTTAAATCGCATTTTGCACAAACTATTTAAATAATCAAAACTCCATAAATTAATCTCATCCTTTACGCTTTTATAGCACTTTAAATCCTCTTCTAAAATACTAAATTTAGTGTAAGAATTTTTAAAATGAGAATAAAATAAAACATGAGTTTTTATGGCTTTTTTGTTTTCTTTTATCAAAGCTCTTAGTAAGCGATAATTTAAAAATTTCTCTCTTTGAATTTCAAATTTAACACCCTTTTTTTCTAATTTTTTTACTTGATTGTAAAATTTTATCTTTTCTTCTATGCTTGAAGGTAATATTTGTTTATTTACAGGACTCATAAGCTCATCTATAAAAGCTTTTTGACCTTTTTGTTTAGAAAGTGCATAAATACACCCACAATAATTTTGATGATAAAGCATATCTTGCTTAGCTAAGGCAAATTGTCTTTGCGTGCCTCCATTTTTTCTAAAATCAGGTGCCAAAAACTCTATACCAAATTTATCGCATTCTTTTTGTAAAGCTAATTTTAGCTGCTCTAAGTCTTTTTTAGGGGATGTTAAAAGGGTTGTTGTAAGTTTTTTTTCACCAATTTTTTGAGCAAATTCAACACTTTTATGCATTCTAAAATCAAAACAAATTTGACATCTTGCGCCTTTTTCAGGCTCGTCTTCATAACCCTTTACACTCTCAAGCCATTTTTCATACTCATATTCACCTTTATAAAGCTTAACACCCAATTTATCACAACTACGCTTAACATCTAAAAATCTAAGTTCATGCTCACTATAAGGATGAATATTTGGATCATAAAAAAAACCTATAATTTTCTCATCAGGATAAGTTTTGCTTAATTCTTGTATAAAATAATGACTATCCACACTACAGCAAATATGCACTAGCATAATTCTTTTAACACCTTAAAAGCATGATCTTTAGCTTTTACATTTTTATAAATTTTTGAGATTTTTCCATTTTCATCAATCACAAAAGTAGATCTTATAAGCCCCTCATACTCTTTACCATAATTTTTCTTTAAACCCCAAGCACCATAAAGTTTGCAAATTTCTTTTTCACTATCGCTTAATAAAGTGTGTTTTAAATCATATTTTTTTATGAAATTTTCATGCGATTTAACACTATCTGGACTAATACCTATAATCACAGCATTTTGCTCTAAAAAATCCTCATAACTTTGACTAAATTCACAAGCTTGTGTGGTACAACCTGGGGTGTTATCTTTTGGATAAAAATACAAAATAATTTTTTTACCCAAGAAATCACTTAAAGAAATTTTAACTCCATCTTGATTTAAAAGTTCAAACACAGGAGCTTTATCACCAATTTGCAATTCTTTCATTTTTTATCTTTCAATCTTAATTTTTCTACACTTTCGCCACCAAAAGCAATATTATATGGCTCAATATCTTCTAACATAATCACTATATTTTGCTTTGGCTTGTTGTATTTTGTATGTAAAAGTTCTGTAATATCTGCTATTAACTCTTCTTTTTGTGTTTTGCTAAATTCTGGTTTAGCTAATTTGATATTTATAATTGGCATGATTTTTCCTTGTTTCAAATATAATAATTTTACTATATTCTAGTAATTATTAGTATATTTTTGATAAAATTAGTTTTATTTTCAACAAAAAGGCTTAGTTATGATTAGGGCAAAAAAAATTTGGATGGATGGAAAAATCATTGATTTTGATGATGCAAAAATTCATGTTTTAACACATTCATTACATTATGCAAATGCAGTTTTTGAAGGAACAAGAGCTTATAAAACACAAAATGGTTTAGCAATTTTTAGATTAAAAGAACACACCAAAAGACTTTTAGAGTCTGCAAAAATTACTTTAATTAATTCTCCTTTTTCTCAAGAAGAACTTGAAAATGCACAAGTTGAACTTTTAAGAGCAAATAATTTTCAAAATAACACCTATTTGCGACCATTAATCTTTTTAGGTGATGGTACTATGGGAGTTTATCATGCTAAAGCTCCTGTTAGGGTAGCTATTGCTGCTTGGGAATGGGGTGCTTATTTAGGTGAAGAAGGCTTAGAAAAAGGTATTAAGGTTAAAATTTCTTCTTTTGCTAGAAATAGTGTAAAATCTAGCTTAGGTAAAGCAAAAGCAAGTGCAAATTATTTAAATTCTCAAATGGCTAAATATGAAGCTATAGAAGCAGGATATGAGGAAGCCTTAATGCTCGATGAAGAAGGTTTTGTAGCAGAAGGAACAGGTGAGTGTTTTTTTATGATTAAAGATAATAAGCTAATCACACCACCAAATGATTTTTCATTAAAAAGTATCACTCAAGATACTGTTTTAAAAATTGCACATGATTTGGGCATAAGTGTAGTGCGTCAAAGAATTTCAAGAGATGAAGTTTATGTAGCTGATGAAGCATTTTTCACAGGAACTGCAGCAGAAATAACTCCGATAAATAATATTGATGCAAGAATTATAGGAGATGGAAAAAGAGGTGAGCTAACGACAAAGCTCCAAAATGCGTATTTTGATATAGTTTATGGACGCAATGAAAAATACGCTTCTATGCTAACTTATATTTAACAAAGGAACTAAATGCCAGCTGATTTGAATGATTATTTTAATAAAAAAAACAATCAAAACAACAATAAGCAAAATTTAAACTTCAAAACACCAGAATTTAATTTCAAAGGTTTTGGGAAATTTTCCCCATTAATTTATAGTGCAATTGCGATTATTTTAGTTTTTGCACTTTTTAAACCTTTTGCAATAGTAAATTCAGGGGAAATGGGGATCAAATCCACTACAGGTAAATACAGCCCTACCCCACTTGAACCAGGACTTCATTTTTTTATGCCTATACTGCAAAAAATCACTATCGTAGATACTAGAGTAAGACAAATCAACTATGCTTCAATCGAAGGAATAAATGAAAATTTACAAATAGGATCAGGCGTTGTTAATAAAAATAGTATTTCAGTGCTTGATTCAAGAGGCTTGCCTGTATCTATTGATGTAACCGTTCAATACAGATTAAATCCTTTACAAGTTCCTCAAACTATCGCAACATGGGGGCTTAATTGGGAAAATAAAATCATAGATCCAGTAGTAAGAGATGTTGTAAGAAATGTTGTAGGTCAATACACTGCAGAAGAGCTTCCAACAAATCGTAATACTATAGCGGTGCAAATTGATCAGGGCATTAGAAAAACTATTGAAAGCCAACCAAATGAGCCAGCAGAGCTTCAAGCAGTTCAGCTTAGAGAAATTATCTTACCTATAAAAGTAAAAGAACAAATCGAAAGAGTACAAATTGCTAAACAAGAAGCTGAAAGAACTAAATATGAAGTTGAAAGAGCTAACCAAGAAGCACTTAAAAAAGCGGCTTTAGCTGAAGGGGAGGCAAATGCAACTATTATTAGTGCTAAAGGTAGAGCAAGTGCCGTAAAAATTGAAGCTGATGCACAAGCATATTCAAATAGAGAAATAGCAAAAAGTTTAAATAATCCTTTACTTGATTTAAAACAAATTGAAACCCAAAAGCAATTTAATGAAGCACTTAAAGTCAATAAAGATGCTAAAATTTTCTTAACACCAGGTGGAGCTGTGCCAAATATTTGGGTTGATAGCAAAGATAATAAAAGAACAAGTTCAGTAGCAAATTAAAAAATAAAGAAGTGATAATGAATGTTCAACATATCCGAGAGCAAATGATCTTTTATACAGCTCATTTGCACTTGATCGATTTTTTGTTAATGGCTTTAGTTGTATTCTTTTTCATTGTCACTTTATTTATTGCTTTGATTGTTAGAAACAAACCTACTTTTGCTTTTATTATAATTTTTTTAGGAATTTTATGTTCACTTAGTATTGCGTATTTGGGATATTTTTTAATTGATACTAAAGTTAGATCCAGAATAGCCAGCTTAGATAATGCTCAATTTTTTGTATATGATAATTCTTTAAGTGTTGATTATAGCTTGACAAATACTTCTAAAAAAAGTTTTAAATTTTGCAAAATAAAAGTAGAAGTATTTAGAAAAAGCGATGAAAATAATACTTTTAAAAATTTAATACATTTATTAAAACCATTAAGAAGCAAATCTACCACTATCGAAAAAACAATAAGTCCCAACCAAACTATTAATCTAAAAACCAAATTTTCCGATTTTAATGAAGGTCAAGATTTTGATATTAAAATTAATTCAAAGTGTTTTTAATGGGATATTTTACTTTTTTTCATATTCTTATCATTTTTATTATGCTAGCTTCAACTTTCCTTACTTGGATTTTATTCTATTTAAAAATACAAAACAAAAAATATATGATAATTTTTTGCATAATAAGTTTTATATTAGCCTCAATCTTAACTATTTCTTTATTATTAACTATAGATCAATACACAAAAAAAGCTAGTTTGAGTAATTTTTCAACCTACAGACGCTTAGCTACAGAAAGTATTATTATAAAAGGTAGAGTAACCAACGATACTAATTTTAAAATTTCAGAATGCTTTTTAGAACTTAGAATTATTGATAATAATAAAAAGCATGAAATCAGTGGAGAAATTTTTAATCAACAAAATTTTGATAGCATAAAAAAAGCAAATCAACAACAAAGAGATGTTTCGTATAATATTAACATTGCAAATCAATTATCAGGTCATACCTACAAAGACTTTTCTTTTGAAGTGGGATTGCCACCTCATTTTCAAAGTTATAAAATTTTTAAACAATTAAAATGCAGATAAGGATTATTTAATAAAATAATCCCCATCAAAACTAATCAAAGAATATTTTCTTTCATTGCCTATGCTTGAAACTAACTCATTAATATCTAAAAAAGTCAAACTATCTGCACCTGTATATTCTCTAACCTCTTCAATACTCTTATTAGCTGAAATTAACTCTTCAAAAGTTGGAGTGTCTATACCATAAATATCAGGAAATTTGATTTCTGGACAAGCTATAGCCAAATGAATTTTTCTAGCACCTGCTTGTCTTAAAAGTGTGATGATTTTTTTAGAAGTTGTTCCTCTTACTACACTATCATCAATCACCACTATATCTTTACCTTCTAAAACTTTCTTCATAGGATTTAATTTCAGTTTTACTTTTAAATTTCTCATTTCTTGAGTTGGCTCTATGAAAGTTCTTCCAACATAGTGATTTCTAACTATGGCCATTTCAAGTGGAATTTTTAAATATTGCGCAAAACCTATAGCAGCACTTACTCCACTATCAGGAACAGGCACTACAAAATCTACTTTTTCTTTAAATTTTTTAGCCAAGGCTTCACCCATTTTTTTACGCACTTCATATACACTTTTACCTTCTATAATACTATCAGGTCTAGCAAAATAAATATATTCAAATGCACAAATTCTTGGATCTGTTTTATCAAAAACTTGAATGCTTTCAAACTCATCACTACCTTGAGTAAAAACTAGCATTTCACCGGGCTTTATATCGCGGATAAATTCAGCTTCTATCAAATCAAAAGCACAAGTTTCACTCGCTACAATATATCCACCATCTTTTAATTTTCCCAAAGATAAAGGTCTAACCCCATAAGGATCTCTTACCACAAAAAGTTGATTTTTACTGGCCAACATAAAGCAATATGCACCCTTACTTTGCATTAGACTTTCTATAAACCTATCTTTTAAAGTTTCTTTTTTGCTTTTTGCTATTAAATGTACAACATTTTCTGTGTCCATATTAGAATGAAAAATAGCCCCATTGTCAATTAACTCTTTTCTAACTTCTTCTTTATTAATCAAATTTCCATTATGCACTAAAGAAATATCACCCAAAGAACAAGTAGCTGCAACAGGCTGTGCATCATGCAAAGAAGAATTTCCGGCGGTAGAATAACGATTATGCCCTATAGCTATACTACCTTTTAAATCTGCTAAAATTTGAGTATTAAAAATTTGTCCTACTTCACCTTTAGCTTTATGAGTTTTGATATTTAAACCATCACTTACACTAATTCCACTTGCTTCTTGGCCACGATGTTGCATAGCAAATAAAGCATAATAAGCCACCGTGCTTGCATTTTTTGAATTAATTACTCCAACTACCGCACACATTTAAATTCCTAAACAATCGTCTATATCATATAAGCCATTTTCTTGAGAAACCAGCCATTTAGCACATCTAATAGCCCCCATAGCAAAAGTAGCTCTTGAAGTAGCACTATGATTTAATTCTATAAATTCACCATCATTATAAAATCCAACTCTATGAGAACCCACTATATCACCACCTCTTAAGCTCATCACTGCGATTTCATCTTTACTTCTTTGACCAATAATCCCATCTCTACCACTTACTCTAACCTTTTCCAAATCTAAATTCCTAGCCTTAGCGACATTTTGTGCTAAAGTCATAGCTGTACCACTTGGAGCGTCTTTTTTCTTATTATGGTGCATTTCAAGTATTTCTATATCAAAATCCCTTAAAGCTTCACTTGCTAAACATGAAAGTTTTTTTAAAATAGCTACACCCAAAGACATATTGGTAGCATAAAGAATTGGCATAGTAATGCTTGCACTTTGCATTAACTCATTTTGCTTAGCATCTAATCCTGTAGTACCTATCACTAAAGGTTTAGGATTGCTTCTTGCGTATAACAACAAATCCTCACAACCTTTCGGGGAAGAAAAATCAATTATTACATCGCATTTGTTAAAAAATTCTTCATAGCTTGATCCTTGATAAAAAAATGCACTTGCTTTAGCATCTTTTTGATCTTGTAAACAATTTTCAATTTGTTTACCCATGCGACCATTGCTCCCATGAATTCCTATACATATCATAAATTTATCCTTTATATTTGCAGTGAGAAATTGTATCACTAAGTTAATTAATACAATATTACATACCATGAGCAAAAGTTTCCAAAAAGTTTCCAAAAAACTTTAAATTTATAACACATTTTTAAAAGGAGTTTTATGAAAAGAAGAACATTTTTGAAAGGTTCAGCTTTGGGTTCTATGGTAGCATTTTTTGCTAGCTCAAATTTAAATGCGAGTTTATTAAAAGATAAGGATTTGCTAAATTTTAAAGAAATACCTGCTAGCACAGAAGATAAAGTTATCGTACCAGATGGCTACAAAGCAGATATTTTAATCTCATGGGGCGATCCTCTTTTTAGCAAAGCATCTATTTATGATGAAGAAAAAAATATCGATAAAAAAGCTGTGGAAAATGCTAAATTAACTTTTGGGGACAATAACGATGGTATGAGTTTTTTTCCTCTTTCAAAAGATAGGGCTATACTAGCTATTAATAATGAATATATAAATCCTGAAATTATGTTTAAACATCAAGGTAAAAATCTTAGCTTAGATGATATTTTATATGAACAAGCAAATTTAGGGGTGAGTATTTTTGAAATAAAAAAAGAAAAAGATCAATGGTCTGTGGTGCTTGATTCTAAATACAACCGCAGAATCGATGCAAATACAAAAATGAGCGTTAGTGGTCCAGCAAAACAACAAGTACTTCAAAATGAAAATTTTATATATGGAACTTTAAATAATTGTGCCAATGGAAAAACACCTTGGGGGACTTATCTTACTTGCGAAGAAAATATAAATGATTTTTTTGGAAGTTTAGATGAAAAAATTAAATTTTCAAAAGAGCAACTTAGATTTGGATTTAAAGCTCAAAGTCAATATGGGTGGGAAAAATTTGATGAAAGATTTGATTTAAGTAAAAATCCAAACGAGGCAAATAAATTTGGATGGGTTGTAGAAATTGATCCATTTGATCCAAACAACATACCTATAAAAAGAACAGCTCTTGGAAGATTTAAACACGAAAATGCAGAATTAATTGTAGAAGATGATGGAACCGTTGTAATTTATATGGGAGATGATGAAGCCAATGAATTTATTTATAAATTTATAAGCAAACATAAATATAAAAAAGGTCTAGATACTAGCAAAATTTTAGATGAAGGAACCTTATATGTAGCACAATTTAATGGAAAAATAGGAAATTTTAGAGGGAGTGGAAAATGGATTGAGTTAGAATATGGTAAAAATAACCTTAATAAAAAAAATGGTTTTAACTCTCAAGCAGATGTGTTAATCAATGCTAGAATTGCTGGAACTATTGTAAATGCAACTCCTATGGATAGATGTGAATGGATAGCAAGCCATAAAGAAAGTGGCTCAAAAGAAGTATTTGCTACCTTAACAAACAATAAAAAAAACAATAACCCAAATCCAGCAAACCCGAGAACAAAAAATATTTACGGACAAATAATTAAATGGGAGCATAAAAATTCTCATAAAGACGATGAATTTACTTGGGAAATTTTTGCACTTGCAGGAAACCCTGATAATCAAACAAGTTTAAATAAAGGCTCAAACAACATTACAAGTAATAATAAATTTAATTCCCCTGATGGATTAAGTTTTGATAGAGATGGTCGCCTTTGGATACAAACTGATGGAAACTATTCTAATCAAGAAGAATTTGAAGGCATGGGAAATAATTGTATGTTAGCAGCTAATCCAAAAACAGGGGAAATAAAAAGATTTTTAACAGGACCAATAGCTTGCGAAATAACAGGAATTGCTTTTAGTCAAGATTATAAAACTATGTTTGTTGGAATTCAACATCCAGGAGAGAAATTAAAAGGCAGTCAATTTCCTTATGGCAAAACACCAAGATCAAGTATAATAGCAATAAGTAAAATTGATGGCGGAGTTATTGGAAGTTAATCAATTTACACTAGAAATTCTAGTGTAAATTTTCATTATAAGCTAAAGCGCTAAGCGCTGCAACCGCTCCATCGCCTGCTGCACATATTACTTGTTTTGGAGCATCTTTTCTTAAATCACCTGCTGCAAATAACCCTGCTATGTTAGTTTGCATTTTAAGATCAACACTAACTTGACCACCTTCTTCCATAGCACATAAAAATTCACCATTATCTTGTTTTAAAATTTCATTTCTTACATTTAATCCAACAAAGGTAAATATTCCAGGCACATCAAGCTCTCTTTTAGAACCATCATTAAATGCTATTTTAATTTTATTAACACCCATATTATCACCGCAAACCTCATCAACAACCGCATTTGTGATTAATTCTATTTTGTCATTATTTTTTACTTTTTCAACTGTTGAAGGTGCTGCTCTAAACTCATCTCTTCTGTGGATTAAATACACTTTTGAACAAATATTAGCTAGATACAAAGCTTCTTCTAAAGCAGTATCTCCCCCACCTAAAACAGCCACTTCTTTATTTTTATAAAAAAAGCCATCGCAAGTTGCACAAGTACTCACACCTTTACCAAAAAATTCATCCTCGCCTTTAAAACCAGCACGACGCGGAGTAGAGCCTGTGCAAACAATAACTGCTTTTGCTTGTTCGTTTTTACCGCCTTCTAATTTTATATTAAAACTTCCATCAGAATTTTTACTAATTTGCTCAACACCTACCATCTCATGTTTTAAACCAAAACGCATACATTGTTCATTCCAAGGAGCCATAAAAGAAATTCCATCTAAAACTTGAGCAACTCCAGGATAATTTTCTATCTCTGAACTCGAAGTAATCTGCCCACCAGGCATACCTTTTTCAAACATTACAACATTTTTTAATCCACCTCTTGTAGCATACAAACCTGCGCTCAAACCTGCAGGTCCACCACCTATAATAGCTAAATCTAACATGATATTTTCCTTATAGTTTTATTTATAAGTATTATACAAATTTTTCTTTAATTATAAATAATAAAAATTATTAAATAGTAAAAAATATGAATAAAAGCCACAAAAAGTGGCTTAAGATTATAAAAGTGAGTTTAGTTTATCTGCTAAAGCTTGTTTTGATTGAGCACCAACTAGTTGATCAACTACTTCACCATCTTTAAAAAAAATGATAGTTGGGATAGATCTTACACCAAATTGTGCAGCCAAATCACCTTGCTCATCTGTATTTACTTTACAAATTTTAGCTTTACCATCAAAATCATTTGCAAGCTCATCAATTACCGGTGCAAGCATTCTGCAAGGTCCGCACCATGGAGCCCAAAAATCTACTAAAGCTACACCTTCTTTTGCTTGTGCAAAATTTTCTGTAGTTAAATCAATATATTTTCCCATTTTTTCTCCTTTGTTTTTTCAAATTCTATTAAAATAGAATAAACATTCCCTTAATAACTAATGTTCTCTAAAAGTTTTACATCATCTTTATATACGCAAAGTAAATCTAGTTGATAATTTTCATCATTTTTATGTTTCATAAAGTAATATTCTATAGTCTTAATAATTTTATTATATTTTTTATTATCTAATCTATATTCTACCTCATAATCACCTTGCGTGCTTTTAACTTCAATAAAATGTAAAATTTTATCTTTTTTAGCAATAATATCAATTTCTCCAAATTTAGAATAAAAATTCCTTTTTAAAATTTCAAATCCTTGTGTTTTTAAAAATTCACACGCTAACTCTTCTCCTTTTTTACCAAAAAGATACTCAAATAATGCCATTACTCTTCTATTCTCATCATAAAAACATCATCTTTTACAAATTCTTGTTCTCTAAGCTTTTGAGTTAAAATTTGTATATTTTTTTCATAAGTTTGATGAGTGATGAAAAATAAAGTACTATAATCTTGCTTTTCTTTTTTAGGTTTTTGCAAGAAAGTATCGATTGAAATTTGATGTTCGCTCATTAATTGTGTGATTTTTGATAAAACTCCTATTTTATCTAATACCTTTAATCTTAAGTAATATCTTGTATAAATTTCATCTTTACTTAAAAGTTTATAAGAAGTATCATTTAAATACCCAAAAATAGCACTATTTTTTTCTTTTCTTGCTATATCGATTAAATCAGCTATAACAGCACTTGCAGTTGCCCTGCCACCTGCTCCTGGGCCATAATATAAACTTTCACCCAATACATCTCCATCAATACTAATAGCATTCATTACCCCATCAACTTTTGCTAGTATTTTATCTTTGCTAAGCATGGTAGGATGAACTCTTAATTCTATTTTTTCATCTTTAATCTTAGCAATACCCAAGTGTTTTATGGTATATTCAAATTCTTTTGCAAAATAAATATCCTCATTACTTACTTTGCTAATACCCTCAATCAAAATATCTTCAGGTTTTACTCTTAATCCATAGGCAATATTTGCTAAAATCAAAAGTTTATGCGCTGCATCAAAACCCTCTATATCAAAAGTGGGATTAGCTTCAGCATATCCTAAATCTTGTGCTTTTTTTAACACCTCTTGGAATTTGGTATTATCTTCGGTCATTTTACTTAAAATATAATTGCTTGTGCCATTTAAAATACCTTTAATAGAAACAATATTATTAGCACTCAAGCCCTCTTTTAAAATTTTAATAATAGGAATTCCACCCGCTACACTCGCCTCATAACCAAAAGCTGTATCTTGTGCTAATTTTTCAAGCTCATAACGATGATAAGCAAGCAAAGCTTTATTAGCAGTTACCACTGCTTTTTTTCTTTTTAAAATTTTTGAAATTATCTCAAAGGGTAAATCAATACCACCCATTAACTCCACAAATACATCAATATCTTCACGCTCTAAAATCTCATCAATATCATTTACCACAGGAATTAATGCATTTGGTTTTGGATTTCTTGCCAAAGCAATTACTGGAATAATTTCTTCATCACATCTTGCTTTGATTAAATCTTGATTTTTTAGCAAAGTCTCTACAACAGCACTTCCTACCGTACCATATCCCAAAATTGCGATTTTCATTTTATTCTCTTAAATATTTTTTTATATTTCTTGCTGCTTGACGAATGCGATTTTCATTTTCTATTAAAGCTATTCTAACATACTCATTACCCGCTTCACCAAAACCAACTCCAGGACTTACCGCTACATTTGCTTTTTGCAAAAGCTGTTTAGAAAATTCCATACTTCCAAGGTGAGCTTTACCTTGAGGGAGTTTTGCCCAAACAAACATACTTGCATTAGGTTTTTTCAGCTCCCATCCTGCCTGAAAAAATGAATCAAGCAAGACTTCTAATCTTTTTGCATAAGTTGCCTTAATCTCTTCAACACAAGTTTGATCTCCATCTAAAGCTATAGTAGCAGCAACTTGTATAGGAGTATACATACCATAATCAAACCAAGACTTGATTTTTTTCAAAGCCACAATTAAGCGTTTATTACCCACTACAAAACCTACACGCCAACCTGCCATATTGTAAGACTTTGAAAGTGTATAAGTTTCCACCGCTACATCTTTAGCACCTTCAACTTCAAAAATAGAAGGGGTTTTATAAGAACCAAAAGTCAAATCTGCATAAGCAATATCAGAAATAATATAAAATCTTTCTTTTTTTGCCATTGCAACTAATCTCTCATAAAAACTTCTTTCCACAGTGACTGTTGTAGGATTGTGCGGAAAATTTACTACTACATATTTTGGACGCGGAATACTTTCATGTAGTGTTTTTTGTAAATTTTCAAAAAAAGTATTTTCATTTAATTCATAATTTTCATTAAAATCAAAATTCATAGTTGCTACATTACCACCTGCTATGATAAAAGCTTGAGTGTGTATAGGGTAAGCGGGTGTAGGTACAATAGCTACATCTCCTGGGTTAATAACGGCTCTTGCTAAATTTACAAAGCCTTCTTTAGAACCCATCGTTGCAACTACTTCACTTTCAGGATCTAAATCAACATCGTATTTTCTTTTATACCAATTGCAAATTGCAAGTCTTAGTTTATAAATTCCACTCGAAGCAGAATAACCAGAAGTTTTTTCTTTATTTGCACTTTCGCAAAGTTTATCTATAATGTGTTGAGGAGTTTTACCATCAGGATTTCCCATAGAAAAATCTATTATATCCTCCCCTGCTCTTCTTGCTGCCATTTTAATCGCATTAACTTCAGCAAAAACATAATTTGGAAGTCTTTCTATGGTATTAAAATGAATTTCTTCAAACATTTTCCATCCTTTTTAGCGTCTTAAGTAAATCTTTAAACCCCTTTTTATGTTATCAAGGCTAAACATATCGCCAATGATAGCATATTTTGCACCCAATGGGATATTTATATTAATTTCATTTTGTTTGTGTGTGTTTTCTATACCTTGAATAAAATTTAAATTTTTATCTAAAAATTGAATTTTACAAAACCAAGAATCAAGATTGTGCGCGCTAAGCTCTATGCTTTTTGCTCCTTGTAAATCAACAATATACTCTCTTAAAGGCTTATTTAATTGAGTGATGGTATTTAGTGGAATTTGAGTATTAACTTTAGGTTTTGCTTTTGAAAAATCTAGCTCATACTCATAATTTAACTCTGAAATTTTAGAAATATCTTTAATAAAAACAGAGCTTGATAATAAGGCTTTATAGAAAACTCCTGGATCAAGCATATATTGAGAATCTACAGCTAACTTATAGGTGATATAATTTTCCCTTAAAGTTAATTCAGTTGGTATAAAATACACATAGCCTAATTCATTTAAAGTATCATTAATAGTTTTAAAAAATAAAACAGAATCAGCTTGAGCTTTAAAACTAAAAGTTAGAGTTTTTGGCTCATTTAATATAAAATTTGCCAAAGAATTAGTTTTTAAAATTTGAGAAATAGTGTAAATATCTACGTTTCCGCGTTCATCTTTATAATCATTCCTTGCAAACAAAAGCTCTAATTTCGCATCTTTAGAATTATCATTAACAATATGTTTTGCAACTTCTAAAGCACTTAGTGCAAAAGCGTTAAGAGTAAAAAAAATGGAAAATATTAAAATTCTTACCATAATTTTCCTCTATTTTCTTTGATAAATTCAGCTTTTGTAATTTGTTTGATTTTACCATCTTTAATCATTAAAAATTTAGACACACCGTTTTTAAACTCTAAAGTATTATTATTTTCATCGTTTAAGCTAAAAGCAGCGTGGCCTGTGGTAATTAACATATCTTTATCCAAAGGTAAAACATAATCATTTTTAATAGTTAAAGAGCTCTTTCTAAAAGTTTTTAAATCCACCATACCAATCCAAAGCTCTGCACTTGGTTTTATAATGCTTTCATTGAGTAAAATGATATTTTCTTCAGGCATATTTGAGCTAGCATTATCTTCTAATGTTTTTTCTGTATTATTGTTCTCGCTTATTGGTTCTAAAATAGTCGCGTTTGTTTCATTATTTTCCATAGCATCATCAGCAAAAAAATTAAGAACTGGTGTTTCATTTTCATCAACTTTTTCTTCTAAAACAACCTGCTCTTGATTTAATACATTGGTAGTATTTTCATCTAAAGTAGAACTTTGAAAAAATCTTGAAACACCCCAGGCCAAAGCTACTATCAAAAGTACTACTACTATAATCACAATATACCATACACTTGAGCTTTCTTTGGTATATGAGTTCATTCTAGGTGAAATATGCACATGATTTTTTTTCTCAATACCATTTTCTTCTAAATAGGCATGATATTCTTCTAAAAAATTAGAAAAGTCAAGCTCATACTCTCTTTGTAAAATTTTAATAAAGCCATTTACATTAAAGCGGGATAAAGACTTAAAATCTTTCTTAATGATATATTCAAGACAAGCTATTTCTATTTGTGTTCTTTTTTGAACTTCTAACAAATTTAAATCTTCTAATTTTTTCCAACTATCCATTTTTCATCCTATCGCAAAGTATTGCAAATGCTGCACTAACATTTAAACTATCAAAATCATTGTGCATTTTTATACCTACGCACTCATCGCATTTTTTAAGCACCTTTGGCGCTATACCAAAACCTTCACTTCCCATAATCAAAACTTTTTTATCTTTAGCCTTGATAGTATGTATATCACTACCTCCGCTTGCACTAGCATAGATATAAAAACCTTTTTGTTTTAACTCATTTATCATGCTTAAAATATCATCATTTAAGACTATTTTCATATCTAAAGCTGCTCCACTACTTGCACGAATAACTCCATCCATAGCCACGCTTTTAGCTACCAAAATAACCCCATCAGCACCTAAAGCATAAGCACTACGCACGATAGCACCTATATTTCCAACATCGCTAATATTATATAAAATAACTATAAAATCTTTTTCTTTTAAACCCTCAAAAGAGCTAAATTCAAATTCATCAATTTCCATTAAAAAACCTTGATGATTTCCACCTCTTGCCAAGCTTTGTGCGGCTTTAAAATCGAGTTTTTTAATTTTTTTTGATGCCCTTGTTATTTTTGAAAAATCAGCTTTTTCACATTCTTTCGCTAAATAAATTTCTTTAATTTTTTCTTCATGCTTTTCTAAGATATAAAAAAACACTTGCTTACCATAAACTATCATTTTTAAATAATAACCAAATTCAACTTAAAAGCAGTTTTTGATAATTTTCTTTTGGAGATTTTGCATTGATTTTCGAAAGAAGTTTTGCCTTTGCCTTTAAAGATAAATCAAGCTCATAAATATCTTGCTCACACAAGGTATTTTGATGAAATTGCTTTTCTTTAGCATTTACCACTACACACCACTCACCGCGTAAATCCATTGTTTTTAATTTTTCCAAAACCTCTAAAGCTTCTGCTCTAAATTTAGTTTCAAATTTCTTTGTTGCTTCTTTTATGATAAAAATTTCTCTTAAAGGATCAATTTTACTAATTTCTTCTACCAAATTAAGTATTCTAGTGGGTGCTTCATAAACTATACTAGGATAAGGATTAAGCATTAAATTTTCAATATCTTTTTGTCTTTGAGGATTTTTATTAGCCAAAAAACCCATAAAAATAAATTCTTTTTTACAAAATGCACTTGAAACCAATGCAAGCAAAGCAGCATTTGATCCTGCTAAGACTTCATAGTCAATATTGTTTTTAATAGCATATTCGATTAAAAATTGTCCCGGATCGCTAATACCTGGCATACCTGCATCACTTAAATATGCAATATCTTGTTTAAAAAAATCCTCATTTATTTTTGCTAAAAAATCTTTTTCATTATGAGTATGTAAAGCTATATATTTATCAGGCTTTATTTCTAAATTAAATTTTTCATTAAGAAGATGAATTAAAGATTTGCAAACTCTTGTATCTTCACATAAAAAGAGCTTGCATTTTTGTAAAATTTCTAAAGAATGAAAAGAAATATCGTTTAAATTTCCTATGGGTGTAGGAATAAAATATAACATTATTGCATTGCGTATTTTTTCTTAAATTTCTCTACACGACCCGCAGCATCTACGATTTTTTCACTACCTGTAAAGAATGGGTGGCAGCTTGAACAAATATCAACTTTAATTTCTGATTTATTTGACTTAGTAGTAAAAGAATTTCCACAAGCACAACTAACTTTACACTCTACATATTCTGGATGAATTTCTTTCTTCATTGTTTATCCTTTTTCAAAACATTAAGGCGTAATTATATAGATTTTTATATAAAAAATAGCTAAATTTAAGCATGCTTTTAAATTATAAATTTTGAAGCAACCCCTATAAGTGCTGTTTGTGCTTTAAGTATATAGTTGGCTTGTAATTTTGCTCTTTTTATATTTATCTCTCTTTCTTTTTGCGAAAATCCGCCTTCAGCCCCAACCAAAAATACATACCTACCGGGATCAAAATTCATCAAATCTTCACCTTCAAAATCTATCAAAACAATATTTTCATAAGCTTGCTGAAATTTTTTAAAGTCATCAAAACTTTCAAGTTCCATTAAAGAAGCACGACCGCATTGCTGGGATGATTCTATAAGAATTTTTTCCATTCTTTTAAAATCTAATTTAAAATTTTTTTGCGAGTATTCCATATGCACAAAAGAAAGTTTTGCTACTCCAAGTTCATTTAAAAAAGGTAAAGTTTTTTCTATAACCTTTGGATCAATCACCGCCAAAGCTAAATGTATATATGTTTTTAATTCTTGTTTTTCTTCTTTTTTATCAAGTAAATTTAATACGCAAGAGCGTCTAGAAAGCTCTATGCATTCATAAGTGTAAGTATAAAAATCTTTCAAATTCTTTAATATAATTTTATCACTCACTTTAATTCTTCGAGCCTTTAAGTGCAAAAAGGCTTCATTTTCTAGCTCTAAACTTGCAGTACCACTTTGTGGGTGATATAAAAATTGCATTAAAAATAAAACCTCTTAAGTAAATAAGGTACAAAAAGTAAGAATATACCCAAACACAAAATAAAAAAACTTAAAAATCTAAATTTAGCATAGCGTTTAAACAATCTTGCTTTTTTAAATAAAACAAATTGATAAATAGCCAAAGCAAAAATCAAAATCCAACAAAACCACATAGAAAGCACATAGAAATTAAATTCAAAATGCTTTAAAGCCCATAACAAACTTCCAGTAAAAAGTGTAATTGCTAAAAACAAATAATAAATTGGTAAAAATAGACGAATTCTTTTTATAAAGATAAATTCTTGTGAGAAGTTACTTTGAGTCAAATACAAATAAAACAACATTAAAAAACCATTTGTATATAAACTATACACATGCAATGCTAAAAAAAATTCATAACTTTGATCCATTATTGTCCTTGTGTATTATTTTCATCTTGTATATCATCATCAACAGGTATAGGAAGTGTTTCATCATCTATAATGACATTAGAATCACTTTGTTCAATCTGAACTTGCTCGGTTTGTATTTCTTTTTTTATATTTTTATTCTCTTGATTTGAACAAGCCATAAAAAGCAATATTGGCACAATCAATAAAATCTTTTTCATTACACCTCCTTTTGATTGATAAAAACAAAATTTACATCTTGAAGTTTTTCAAAAAAATCTTTATCTTTCCATTCATCTCTTATAGCTTGTGAAAAGTCAATATCTGCCAAATCAATCTTTGGTAAAAATTCACTATAAGCATCTTCTCTAAAACCTTGTGCATAACCCGTTCTTGTTTCATGTACAATAATGCTTTTTAAACTAACACCTTGCTCGCCATTGACCATCTTAGTCTTTAAAAGCAAAGTATCAATCAGTACAAAAAATATGCGTACAAAATTTTCCGCGCTTACATTCACAGGTAAACTCACCCATCTTTGCGAGTGCTTTTTCATATCTTCTAAATAAGCTTTATCATCATCTTTAAAAAGCGTAATAGCATGATCAAAACTATCAATAATTTGTTTTATTTCATCTTTTAACAAACCAAAATCATACACCATTCCAGCATTATCAAGGTATTTACTCTCAAGTAAAATTTCTACCTTATAAGAGTGGCCATGTATGCTTGTTTTACATCGCTTGGAGCTACAAAATCTAACAATATGAGCATTTTCAAATTCAAACATTTTTCTAATAATCATACGCCTTCTTTATCTCCCCAAATTCTAATATGCAATCTATCGGAGTAATTATATCCATTTTTTATACAAAATTCAGCAACACTTAAGGCGTTTTTGGAAATTTCTTCTTCATTTGACCCCATAGGCATACAAAAAACATCATTTTTACAAACTTGTAAAATTTCATTGATTTCTTTTAAGGCTTTATTTTCTTGTAAAAAATCCTTATCCAAAACAAATTTATAAAAACTTTCCTTAGCATAATTTTTAAAAGCTTTCAAAGCTTTTTCATTAATTCTTTTTTCTTTTTTTACACCACTATTGCTAAGCTTTACTCCTAAAGCAAAATAACATTTTTTATACAAAGGATATTTTTCAAAATCAATTTCAATGCTTGCATTTGTTTCAAAATGCACCATAAAATCATTTTCTAAAAGTAAATTAATAAAACACAAAAAATCTTTATTTTGATAATTTAACAAAGGCTCACCGCCCGTAATTACAACTATAACTTTGCGTGAATTTGCTAGCTTCAAAACCTCATCAAAAAGCTTTGCTGAAGTATATGTTTTATAACAAGTTTTAAATTCTTTAGTAAAAACAGCTCTTATAGTATCACAGCCCAAAAGTATTTTAGAATCTTTTTCTTTTTTTACTCCAAAGCCTGCGCAGTTAAAATTACACCCGGCAAATCTTACAAATATAGCCAAATTTCCACTATATTTTCCCTCACCTTGCAAGCTTAAAAAAGTTTCAACAACTTCCATTATCCACCTGTTTGATAAAAGGCTCTTGTGGAACTTTGATTGGCTTCATTTTCTGCCCATCTATTTTTTTCTGATTTATTTTTTATCACGGTTTTTAAAACTTCACAAGCACTTGCTATGTCTTTATTGCGTATAGCTTTTTTAATGCTTAAAGCCTCATCATAATATAAACAAGGTATTAAAAGCCCTTCGGCTGAAAGCCTTATACGGTTACAACTATCACAAAAATCATGGCTATGTGGATCAATAATGCCAAACTCATACCCATCTTCAAGTTCATAAATAGTCGCAGGTGCATTTGGACTTTTTTGTCCTTGTTTAAAAGAATACTTTTGAGCAATGATATTTAAAATTTCTGTTGATTTTAAGCCTTTTAAATCTCCATAAGCATGATAATTTTCCATAAATTCTATAAAGCGAATTTGGCTTTTGCGTGCTTTAGCAAATTCTAAAAGATCGATAAATTCACTATCATTAATTCCTTTAAGCGCTACGGTGTTAAATTTAATATTAAAACCTAATTCTAAAGCCTCATTAATACCATTTAACACATCTTTGAGTATGTTTTTTTGAGCTAATTTAAAGGCCACTTCTTCTTTTAAAGTATCCAAAGAGATGTTAATTCTTTTTAAGCCCGCTTGTTTTAAATCCTTTGCTTGTTGTTTTAATAAAGAAGCATTAGTAGTAAGCGCTAGATCTATATCTTGCTTATACTCACTAATCATAGCAATAAATTTATGCAAATCTTTTCTTACTAAAGGCTCACCACCTGTAATACGAATTTTCTTAACTCCTTCATCAATGCAAACTTTAACAAACATAAAAAGTTCTTCAAAAGATAAAAGATTTTCCTTAGCACTCCATTCAAATGGAGTTTTTGGCATACAATAAAGGCAACGAAAATTACATCTTTGTGTTACTGAAATTCTTAAATAATCAATCACTCTTCCATAGCTATCTACTAACATCAAAGGCCTTTATAATAATTTATTAAATTTTAAAATAAGCTCAACCCTGCCCATACCTATACGCAAATCTTTGGCAATTTGCTCTATGGATTTTTTTTGATTAAAAAGTTCGATAACTTTTTGCTCTTCATTATCATAGCTTGGGCTTAATTTTGTAATACTTTGGGTTTTTTGTTCTAAATTTAATAAACGATTTTTTTGCTCACTTTGAAATTCTTCAATTACTTCTTCCACTTCTTTTAAAGCACTTAAAATAGGAATAATATTTTGATTGATTTTTTGTTCTAGCACCTGCAAAAGTTCTTCTTTTAATTCTTCTCTTATGGCTTCAGTGTCTATTTCTTCTTTTTCTTGCTCTTGCTCATCTAAACTTTCTTTTTTTAAATAATGATATTGTTTATTTAAATCTTCTATCATTTTACCAAGCTCATTGATCTTAACAATACTTTCTTTTTCTTTAATCATCATATAAGCAAACATAGCAAAAATTAATAAAGTTACAACTAGCCACAATAATAAATCACTATCCATTTTCTTGCTCCTTTAAAATTTTAATCATTGCTCTTTGCATATTTGCTACAAAATTATCATACACGAGCTCATCTTCTGCTTTTATTTGCGTGATTTTTGCTTCATTCTCATTTAATGCTTTAAAAAAAATACTAATTTTTTGACCATTTAAATTAAATCTAGCATAATAATCTTCATCTTGCATTAAACACCTATCTTTAAATTGAATATGTGTAAAATTTACCCCAATCACAAAAGATTTATATTTTAAATTAACAAATAATTTTGTTTTATTAATATCATTTTTTATCAAATACAATTCTTGCTTTAAATCCATAAGCAAATCAAAAATCAACTGCTCACCCTCGCTAAATTCTACCCTTGAAGCAAGCTTTTTCCATTTGCTTAAATTGACATAATTATTACTTGAAACATATTCTTGCAAAAACTCTTCATATCTTTCTGTGCTCTCTTCAAATTCTAATTCCAAAGAACTTTTAAAAAATTTCATCTCCATAAAAGATCAACCCATATAAAAATAAAAAACACTATACTTAAATACCCATTTAAAGTAAAAAATGCTTTGTCAATTTTTGCAAAATTCTTTCTAACAATGCGGTGCTCAAAAAATAAAATAACAGCACTAACAATCACACCTAAAAATGCAATATTTCCTGTTGGAGCTACCCAAACAAATAAAAACCAAAAAAGCACTGCTAAAACATGACAAAATGCTGAGATGAACAAGGTCGCTTCAAGCCCAAATTTAGCAGGTATAGAGTGCAAGCCTGTCTTTTTATCATACTCCATATCTTGCAAAGCATAAAGTAAATCAAAACCAGCTGTCCAAAAAGTAACACCCAAACACAAAATAACACTATAAATTTCAATACTTCCCAAAACCACAATACTGCCTGCAATAGGAGCAAGTCCTAAGCAAAATCCTAATACTAAATGCGCTAGGGATGAAAATCTTTTAAAGGCTGAATAAATAGCTAAAATAAACAATACCGGCAAAGAAAGAGCAAAGGCTAGTTTGTTGATAAAATAACTTGCCAAAACAAAAATAATAGCATTTAAAATAATAAAAAGTAAAATGCTAGTTTTACCTATACGACCATCGATATTAGGTCTATTTGCACATCTTGGATTGTTTTTATCAATGTCTTCATCCATCAAACGATTGATTGCCATTGCAAAATTTCTTGCACTTACCGCGCAAATAACACCCAAAAACAAAGCTTTAAAACCAAACCAAGTGCTATCATTTAAAATAACAGAAGCTACAATCATAGAAACAAACAAAAATGGTAAAGCAAAAATAGAATGCTTAAAAACAATCAAGTCCAAAATATCTTTTAATTTTTCTTTTAATAAAGGCATTTTTTCTCTTTATAATATATTTTTGTTATGATTTTACTAAAATAATTTTAAATTTAGGATATTTTTACGATGTTTTTTGAATTTGCTCTTATTGGAACTACTGCAAGTGGCAAAACAGAACTTGCTAACAAACTAGCTTATGAATTTAATGCAAGCATTTTAAGCCTTGATAGTCTTTGCGTGTATAAACAAATCAACATCGCTTCAGCCAAAACAGAGCAAAAAACCTTAGATGAGCTTGATTATTTTGGCATAAATTTATTAAATGTCAATGAGCATTTTAACATCGCTTTGTTTTTTGAAGAATATAAAAAAGCAAAAGCTTTTGCACAAAAAAACGATCAAATGCTTATCATCACAGGTGGAACTAGTTTTTATTTAAAAGCTTTAATGGATGGCTTGAGTGAAAATTTCAAAGAAAGTCAAAGCACGCTAAGTAATGATGAAATTTATCATTTAATGATAAAAACTGATCCACATGCCAAAATAGAAAAAAACGACACCTATCGCTTAAAAAAATGGCTTGGAATTTATGAGCAAACTAATAAAATCCCAAGCGAAGTTTTAAAAGAAACAAAACAAGAAGCTTTAATTAAAAAACTTGATATTTTTGAAATTTCTTGGCAAAAAGATCTTTTAGAAAAACGCATTATTAAACGCACTAAAAATATGCTTGATGAGGGTTTAATAGATGAAGCTAAAATGCTATATAGTAACTACGATCATCATTTAAAAGCACTAAATTCCATAGGCTTAAAAGAATGTAAAGATTTTTTAGATAAAAAAATAAATTTAAACGAGCTTGAAGAACTCATCATCATTCACACAAGACAACTTGCCAAAAGACAAAGAACTTTTAATAAAAAATTCAACAAAGAAATTTTAGATTTTCAAAACGCTTATGAAAATTTAAAAGCTTATATTTTAAAAAAACATCAAGGCTGAGTGTTTAAGACATTTAATTTATCTTTACATAAATTTTGCCAATTGCTTGTTGTGTTAATATCTATACAATTTTGCAAACTTTGCTTTTGATTTTGTACATCTTTTAAATCTTCATAAATATTACTTTGCATATAAAAAGCTCTTGCACGCTCATCATCTTTTAAAGGATTAGCAAGTAAATCTTTAAACAAAGTTAAGGCTTGTTGAGCTTGATTGTTTTGTTTTAAGGCTTTAATATAGATAAATTCTAAATCCGGACTAAAAAGATTTACTCCTTTTAAATTTTGATAATCAATAGCCTTTGGAGCATAAGTTAAAATACTTGTTAGAAAATTATTTTTTTCACAATAACGCAAAAACTCATAATATAATTCCACCATACGATAATTCATAGGAAATTGCTCTAGTTTTTGCAAAGTTCTTATCATAGCATTATAATCTTGCAATTTAAGTTCAGCAAAAAATTTAATATAATTTGCTTCAAATTTTTCATCATCGCTAATAATAGTTCTTGTATTTAAAATATCATTAATTGCTTTTACAACAAAACGATAACGCTTATCTTTAAGCGCCAAATCTGCACTTTGGAGTTTATAAAAAATAATATCATCATTTTCATTTTCAACTATATATTTTTTAGCTTCTTCTATACGAGTAGTACGCTTAAAGCATTCAAGCATTTGTTTTTTATTTTGTATTTTATTTCCCACATCATATATCTTAAAATCATCATATATTTTAACAGCAGCTAAGCACTCATCATTTTTTAAATTTTGTTCTAAAACTAAGATAGCAGCTTGTTCTAAAAGATTTTTGATTTCTTTGTTGGAATATTTTTCTATGTCTTTTTGATAACTTACAACTTTTTCATAATTTTTTTCTTGAAAATATAATCTCACATTATCAAATAAAGCCATACTAGAAATTTCTCCAGCATACTTTTGCATGATCTCTTCATATCTTTGATGTAAAAAACTTGCATTATTATCTTTTAAATATAAGAAATTTTTATCTTGAGCTTCTTTTATTAAACTCACATATTCACCCAAAGGAAAATCTTCCGTGTAAAGATCTAAATACTTTTGAGCTTTAGTATGTTCATTTGCATTTAACAAAGCCAAAGAAAGATCTTTTAATACTCTTTCATATTCTTTATCGACTTTAGTCAAATGCGTAAAAATATACTCATAAATTTTAGAACTTAAATCATAAATTCTATGATTACTAAAAGCCTTAGCTAAGGATAAAGAATTTTCTAAATCACTCATAAAAAATTCAGGATTTGATTCTAAAATTTTACTTGCTAACTCCTTGGCTTCTTTTGTATTTTGCGCTTCTAAATAATTTTTAGACAAAAATAAAGCAGCTCTACTAGCTAAATCTGCATTCGGAGTAGAATAATATACATCTTGATAAATATTATTTGCTATATTTTTTTTACCCAAATGATATAAATAATCTGCATAATCAAGTAAAGCTATTATGGTATATTTATCGTCTTTATGCTCAGTACTTAAAGTATCAATAATATAATCGACATTAGATCTTTGAGATAAGCCCATATAAACTCTCATCATGATATACATTACTTCCGTATAATCTTTATCATTAATATAAGTTCTCACCCATCTTTTAGCATCATCTAGCATTTGCTCTAAAATTTGCTGATCTTTATCAAGCTCATAAGTGTAAAGCTTATTTTGCGCTCTTAATTTATAAAGCTCAAATTCATTCATAAATACACTACCTTGATAACGCTTAATAGCATTAACAGCATCTCGTAAAACTTGATCGTATTTTTTGGCTTCATATTCTTGTTTGATATTAAAATATGCATTAAAATCTGCACTTTTTGAAGTTTCCATAGGATTAGAATTTAAATCCAATGCTCCAATATAAGGCATTAATGCATCATCAAAATAAATATCAAAATCAAGTCCATCGCTAGGTTTATAATACCTTAAATCCTTAGTAAAAATAAACACAAAATGTTTAGAAGTATCTCCATTTTGACTTTGAATTTCTTTAGCATTAAAAATATCTTGAGAATAATTAAACATTTTAGCTAAAATTTTAGGATATATTTTAATTGTCAAAAAAGTTTGGTGTTTTTCAAAATAAATTGTAAAATCATCAAATTCTTTATTTTGAAATTGCATATTACTAACGCCCAAAACATTGCACTCAAAATGAGTTTTTTCAAATTCAAAAATACTCTTGCAAGTAAAATCTTTATTATCTTTTAAATGCAAAAGTGTAAAGGGACGATTTTGTTCTTCCCCTTTATTAACAATAACCTCAAAAGAAAATATATAATTTATGCTTAATAATAATAAAAATAAAATCCTTATCATGAGCGTGATTATAGCAATATTATTTCACAAAAGCAAAAACGCACATGATAAGCTTCCGATAAAACATAAACTTAAAATAATCTTTTGCTTAATATCTAAATTTATACTCTTTATAGATTGACTTTTTTTAAAAAAGATATAAATTAAAATTTTCAAATAAGCATAAAGCATGATCATGGAACTTAAAGCTATAGCAAATATAAGCACATAATAGCCCGAATTTAAAATAGAAGCTAAAATTAAAATTTTACCCCAAAAAATCCCAAAAGGTGGAATTCCTGCTATACATAAAATAAACATAGCTAATATTATAGATAATACGGGTCTTTGATCAAATAAGCCAGAAAAACTTTCAAATGAGCTTTTTTGAAATAAACTTAAGATTAAAAAAATTCCATAGTTTGCAAAAGCAAAAGAAACCCAATAAACGAACAAGGCAAAAATTGAAAGCAGGTAAGAAGTTCCATCTCCTTGAGAACTCACACTCATACTAGAAACAATAACAGCCAATATAAAAGAAGAATGAGTAATAGAGCTATATGCAAGCATTTTTTTTGCATCTTTTTGAATTAAAGCTACTATGCTTACAGCAAGCATAGAAAAAATTGCTAACGATGCGACTATGTATTCAAATTTTACTCCACCGCCTAAAGCAGAAAAAATTCTTAAAACTACTATTATCATAGCAATTTTTGGAACAATAGATATGAAAGCTATAAAATTTGTATGAACTCCACAATATACATCTTTTAGCCAAAAATGAAAAGGAGCGATAGAAAGTTTTACTCCAACAATAACCAAAAACATTACTCCAGCACATAATAATATAGGATCTGAAATATATTCAGAATGCAATAAATTATCCAAATCCAAAGACTTTGTTTTTAAATACACAAAAGCACAAGCAAAAACAAAAAATCCAGCCCCTACTGCAGCTAAGGCAAAATATTTTATGCTAGAACTAATAGCATTATGAGTTCCTCTTAATGCTATTAATGTATAAAGAGCTAAAGAAGATCCTTCTAAAGCTAGGAAAATCACAATTAAATTAGTACTTGAAACCATTAATATTAAGGAAGCAACCATAAACAAAAATAAAGAAAAAAATTCTGCTCTTTGTTCATCTTTGTCTATAAGCAAATAAAGCATAGAAAAAAACAAAATAATTATTTGCGCAAAAATTGCATAATTATCGCTTACAAATAAACCAAAAAAAGCATGAGAATTATCTAAAACAAAACCATTATAAAGCAATAAAAAACACAAAGTGCTAAGCAAAGCTATAACACTTGCTCCTATATAAAAATTTCTAGAAAGTTTTTTAAATGCACTCAATAAAAGTAATGCAATAGCCCAAAAAAGCAATGACAACACAGGAAATAATAATACAAAATTTAATTTTTCTAAACTAAAACCACTCATTAAAAACCTCTTATACTATCTATGATTTTTTGATTTTCTATGGCGATATTTCTTGTTTGCATAACTTCAAGAATACTATTTACATTAGAAGCAATTTGATCTAGCATAGCACTTGGAGCTACCCCTAAATAAATCACTAATGCACTTAAAATACTTAAAACAAAAATTTCACCTTTTTTAAGCGTAAATTTACTGCACACTTCTTCTTCACAAGTAGCAAAAAACATATTTCTATAAATATTTAGCATATAAATAGCTCCTAAAACGATTACACCGCCCGCAAATAATGCATACCATAAATTTACACTTGCCACACCTTGCAAGATCAAAAACTCACCTACAAAGGAAATAGTCAAAGGCAATGAAATAGATGAAAACAACAATACTGCAAAGAAAAAGCTAAATAATGGGGCTGTTTTAGCTAAATTTTTATAAAAGTCTAAATCAAAAGTATGATATCTTTTGTAAAGCATATAAGCGGCTAAAAATAAGCCACCTGTTACTATACCATGTGCAAACATATAAAATACAGAACCACTAACCCCATTATAAGTAAAAGTTACGATGCCTAAAATTACCACACCCAAATGCGAAATTGAGCTATAAGCAATTAATTCTTTTAAATCCTTGGCTTTAAAAGCAATTAAGGCTGCATATAAAATTCCAACTATACATAAAATAGCAAGTAAAGAATAATAATGATTCAAAGTATCAGGCGCTAAAGGCAAAATAAATCTTAAAAACCCAAAAGGCGCCATTTTAAAGCTTACAAGCATTACAGATACTAAAGTCGGACTTTTGGTATAAACCTTTGGAGCCCAAGTATGAAAAGGAAATAAAGGACTTTTAATCGCAAAAGCAATAAAAAATCCTACAAATATTAGATTTTGTGCATTCTCAGGTATAAAAAATTCACTCTTATACCAAGCTAACAAATCAAAACTCCAATATCCAAAACTTTGATAATACAAAAATCCCACATAAATAATAGCTAAAAGCATAAGCATAGAACCGCAAAATGCATAAATGAAAAATTTAATCCCTGCCTTATAATTATCTGAATATCTACCTATTAAATAAATAAGCGGTATAAGAGAAAACTCCCAAAATACATAAAACAATAAAGCATCCAATGAAGCAAAAAGTCCTACAATGCAAAATTGTAATAAAAATATACTTATTACAACACTTTTATCTTGAATATCCAAACATATAAAAGATAAAAAAATCATAATAGAACAAAGTAATATTAAATAAAGCGCTATAGCATCTACACCTATGTGAAAATTAACTATCAAAGAATTTAAACTAAATTCATAAGCCATACCACCATCGTAGTTAAATAACAAAAAAACATTAAAAACTAAAATCAAAAAACTAACTAAAACAGCAAAGGACTTGCTATCTTCTTTTTGTAAAAATAAAGCTATAAAAGCCGCAAAAAATGGAAATAACATTAATAAACCAAGCATATTACACCGCCAAAGCTAAACAAAATAAACACACAAAAGCCAAAACTACAATTCTTAAAGCCAAAGAATAATCCTTACCCATACTAAGAATCCTAGCAAATGTTTTAAGGAAAAATGCAATACTATCTACCAAAGCATCTAAAATTTCTTTATCAGCTTTTCTTAAAAATTCACAAAATAAAGCATACTTACTAACAATAAATTGATGATAAAATTTTGGTATGTAGTATTCATTAAACAAAAGTTTGTAAATACTTGTTTTAGAAAGTGATGGTTTAAACCAATTTTTCCAATAAGCTATGATAGCTAAAAGCACTCCAAGTACCGCAGAAACACTTGCAAGTATCATAACTAAAGAATTTTGACCATCAATAAAAGCTAAATTTTTACTTACAAAATCCATAAAGCTATGCTCAAAAAGTCCTGCTATAATAGCAAGTAAAGCCAAAGGACTCATCGCAAGCAAAGCTATTTTACTAGCTTCATGGGGATGTTCTTCATGTCTTTTTGGAGTAAAAAATACAAGCATTAAAAGTCTAAAGCTATAAAAAGCTGTCATAAAAGCTGCTATTAAAAGTACTAAAAAAATTCCATGATGATGGCTTATAAAAGAAAATCCTAAAATTAAATCTTTAGAGAAAAATCCTGCAAAAGGATAAATTCCTGCTAAAGCTAAAGAACCTATAAGCATTAAAATAGCACTAAAACGCATACTTTTATAAAGTCCACCCATTTTACTAATATCAAGCTTATCATTCATAGCATGCATAACATTACCCGCACCTAAGAATAATAAAGATTTAAAAAATGCATGAGTTGCAAGATGAAATAAAGCTATTGCATAAGCTCCAAGACCTGCTGCTACAAACATATACCCAAGTTGAGAAAGCGTCGAATATGCAATAATTCTTTTTAAATCTTTAGCCACCATGGCCATAGAAGCAGCAAAAAGTGCTACAAAAGCTCCAAGTATAGCGATAAAATACCCTACTTCAGGAACTTGTAAATAAAGCTCCCCTGCGCGAATTACCAAATAAACTCCCGCAGTAACCATAGTAGCAGCATGGATTAGAGCTGAAACTGGCGTAGGTCCTGCCATAGCATCAGCAAGCCAAGTATGGAAAGGAAATTGTGCTGATTTACCCATAGCACCTACAAAAAGTAAAAGTGCTATTAAAATCAAAATCACATCATTTTCATGCCCTAAAGATAAAAGGGTAAAAAATTCATCATATTTTAAAGAGTTAAATTCTATATAAATTAAGAAAATTCCTAAAAGCAAAGCCAAATCTGCAATTCTATTCATGATAAATGCTTCATTAGCAGCAAAAGTGTATTTTTCATTATGATACCAAAAACCTATCAAAAGCCATGAGCAAAGTCCAACACCTTCCCAACCTATGAAAAGTCCTAAGAAATTATCACTCATAATCAAAAACATCATAGAAAAAACAAAAAGTCCCAAATAGCTAAAATAGCGATTAAACCCTTCATCATGCTCCATATAAAATATACTATATAAATGCACAAAAGTCGCTACTATACTTACCACATTCATCATAATCAAAGTAATAGAGTCTATTTTAAAACCAAAACTAACATCTATTAAAGATATCCAAGTACCAAGTTCAAAATTAAAATGTACTCCATTATTTAATAAAACAATTGAAGCAAGAGCTGAAAAAGCTATAAATAAAGAAGCTAAATAACCTAAAATAATTTTCTTAGCACTAAAAGCAAAAATACCTAAAATAACAGCTGAGGCCAAAGGAGAAAAAAGTGCAATTAAAGCTAAATTTTGCATTTTATCTCTCCTTTTTCAACTAAAGAGCTAAGCTCTAGTGTTCCTGTTTTTCTATACCATAAAACACAAAGCGCTATCCCAACAGCTACTTCACAAGCTGCAACTCCCATTACAAATAAAGCAAAAATTTGACCTTCTATGTCTTTATGAGAAGCTCCTGCTGTAACTAAAGCCAAATTAGCAGCATTTAATAGAATTTCACTTGAAATAAAAAGCATAATTAAATTTTGGCGTTTTATGATACCTATTAGACCAATGATAAACATCAAAATAGCCACAATGTAGTATTTTTCTAACATCATTGTTCGTCCTTTTTTATATTTTTTTGAGTAAGTGCTATAGCACAAATTAAAGCTATTAAAAGTAAAATTGCCATAAATTCAAAAGCAAGCATATATTTTGTAAATAGAGCAAAGCCTATTTGCTGAGTAGAATCAAGACTATAAACTTCACTAGTTTCATTTAAACCAAACTCATATCCCATAATAATACTAACTAATAAAACAGCACTAAAAATCACGGCAAAAATGAAGATTCTTTTACCTTTTAAACTTTCTTTTACTTTTATAGAAGCATCAAAAAACATCATAGCAAAACTATAAAGACCTAAAATAGCTCCACTGTAAACAATTATTTGAATTGCTCCAATAAATTCAGCATTAAGTAAAAAATAAAATCCACTTAAAAAAACCATAGCCGCAGCCAAAGAACTGATAGCATAAAGCACGCTAGTGCTTAAAACACTAATTAAAAAAAATCCCAACACCAAAACACTTAATAAACAAAAAGCTATCGTTTCAAACATTTTCTTCCTTTGGAGCATCTTGCTGTCTTTGCAAATCTATCTCATAATAATTTGGAGTTTTCTTTACTAAATCATCAGCATCTTTTCTTAAACTGCCACTTCCCTCAAACACTACTTGATTTTTAAGCTCATCGATAGGAGTTAAAAAATCTTCCTTTTGACCAAAATAAGATCTTTGCTCTGCGGCATTTTCATATTCTTTACCATGCACAATGGCAAGTTCAGGACAAACATCAGCGCAAAATCCACAATAAATACAACGCCCTAAATTAATACTATAATTTTCGACCTTTTTGCGTCCATCTTCGCTTAAACTCGTTTCCATTCTTATACAATTACTAATGCAAATTTTTTCACACAAGCCACAACCAATACAACATTCATTTTCACTTTCAATAAAACGCATCAAACGATGAACTGCACGATATCTATCATCTAAAGCAACTTTTTCCATAGGATATTTAATCGTTGCACTATTGTTTTTTTTAAACATTTCTCTTAATACGACAAACAAACCTACAAAAAGCTCCGTATTTAAAGAACGCTTGATTACTTGCATGAATTTTTCATAAGTATTTTGAGGATTTTTACGCTCAAAATCTACTTTAAAATAACCTTTTTTCATTGTTTTTTCCTATATCACAAGTACTAAAGCACTAATTAATAAATTTAAAACCGCTAAAGGTATTAAAATCAAATAACACATTCTCATTACTTGATCAGGACGCAGTTGCGGAAAAGCACCTCTAGCCCAAAAATACCAAAAGAACACAAAAGACACTTTCAAAAGCATCATAATAGCCCCTGGTATAATCCAAAAATCATTAAATCCACCCAAAAATAAAAGCGATATCATAATCGCTCCGGTAATCATGGCTGTATATTCTCCGATAAAAAACATACCCCATCTAAGTCCGCTATATTCAGTGCCATAACCTGAAACAAGTTCGGTTTCGTTTTCACTTAAACAAAGTGGAGTTCTATTAGTTTCTATAAAAATAGCTATCACAAATAAAATAAAAGCTAAAGGTTGTTTAAAAATAAGCCAAGAAAGTATGCCATCACTTTGATAGTTATTAATATCTACTAAAGACAAAGATCCAACAAGCATTACAACACACACCAAAGAAAGCCCTGCAACGCTCTCATAAGAGATAATAGAAACAAGCCCTCTTGCCCCGCCTAGCAACGACCATTTATTATTACTTGCTAAACCTCCTAAAAAAATCGCATAAAAACTAACTCCACCCATACCTACAACAAAAAGCAAGGCCACATTAATATCAGCGATAATAGGACGAATCACTCTACCAAATAAAGTAAATTCAGGAAAAATAGGTATAGCTGCAATTGCTACAAAAGCACAAATTGCTGCAATCAATGGAGCAATTAAAAATACCACTTTTTGAGCATAAGTTGGCACTATATCCTCTTTAGTAAAAAGTTTAATCATATCAGCAACTACTTGAAGCAATCCAAAAGGACCTACCATATCAGGCCCTAAACGACGATGAAATAAAGCCAAAGCCTTTCTTTCAAGATAAGTTGCCAAGCCTGCTAAAGTAGCAAAAATAGCTATAACAAGCACGCATTTTATAATTGTTTCTACAATAAAAAAAGTAATATCACTCATATTTTAGCTCCTGCTTTTTCAAGCCAAACTTTTACATATCGAGTATTATCAAATAAAGATTTATAATCAATCTTACTATCATAATCCCCTAAATACGCACCATTTTCTAAAGATTCATCACATTTTACACTTATAGCAATTTGAGTTTTTTCATTTTTTAAAATAACACTATCATCTTGGTTTAAATCAAATTTTTGCATTAAATCAGACGATAAAAATAAAGCTCCAACCTCATTAAAAGCTCTATTACTAAGCTTTGAAAACTGATGAATGCTATTTGCATGATATAAGGTTAAATTTCCTTCATTTTGCTCTTTAACTTCTTGAATGCTTAATGTTTTTTCAAACTCAAAATGGGAAAAATCGAGCTCATAACCTCTATGATTTACCCCACCATTATCATAATGATTTTCTAACTCATCAAAGTCAATTACCCTAAAGCCTTTATTTTGTGGTAAAAATTTAGTATAGTTGATCGTAAATTCTTCATCAAAACCTAAGGCATTTGCCAAATCATTTAAAAAATAACCTTTAAATTCTAAAGCCGCATTTGTAGGAACTAATCTTTTATCATAATTTACAAAGCTACCTTCTTGTTGATTTAAACTAGAACTTGCAAGATCAAAATGCCCATCATAAGAAAAAGTAAAATCGCCTTTTTCGTTATAACCTAATGTTTTTCCTGCTTGAAAATCTTGACTTAAATCACAAATTAAACTCACACCTAAGGTATTAGTGCAAGTTGGATTTAAAAAGACTTTAAAATCAGTATATTTTTGCACCAAAGCACAAAGTTTTGCTAGCTTGACACTTTGCTCATCATAGTAAAAATCACTTCCTATAATAAGTGTAAATTTTTGCTTTTTTGCGAGTAAAGTTTCTAAAATATCCTCATCTATGCCAAAATTTTTCGCATAATTTGATCTTTGCACCTCTATGCTTTTTTTAATTTTTTTAGGTACAAGTTTTTTAACTTCTTCTATAATAGTTTCGCCGTTTTCATTTTGCTTTTCTATCTTTTCAGTAACTTCTTCATTGATAGTTTCTTCTATTTCTTTTGTATCTTGATAATACGCATTTTCTAATGTGTTTTTAAAATCCTGCGGAAGCTCTTTGGCAAATTTTTGCAAGATAAATAATAAAATACTTTCATTATCTTTAATATCATGATTAATCTGCAAGAAATTTTTAGAATATTTATCCACGCCTTTATCTTTTATAGGGTGAAAATATAGCCCTGCACCTTTATTCATTACCAAAGCGTTATTAACTTTATATCCTAGCGTTGGCGCATCATAGCGTAAAAATGAACCTACGATGATTAAAAAATCACTTTGAGTGATATCGTCTGTATTTGCATTATACATTGCATTTGCATTTTGATAAAAACAAGCTAGGAAATCTTGGAATTTTTTAGCTTCATGATTTATAAGATTAAGATTAAATTTTTTACTTAAATTTTGCAAGATTAAAGCTTCTTCATTAGTAATAAAACTATTAAATAAAATATTTTTTATTTCATTATTTTTTATCATATTTACTAGTTTTTCAAAAGCTTTTTCGTCTTTACCTTGAACTTCATTTTGGGTATTAAAACCATATCTTGCAGCTTTATTTAGCGTAGCAAAAGCAAAATCATTGCTCACTCTATAAATTTTTTCTTTTTGATTATTAATACTAGTTTGTTTAATATCATAATACATCAACTCACAATCACTTGAATGTGGATTACTAGCTGGAATTTTCTTTAACTCCCAAGCATTAGATGTATATTGAAAAGCCGAACCCACCAAAGCTCCCGTTGGACATACACTTGTACATTCTCCACAAAAAGAACAATCAAGCATATCGCCACTACTCGGTGCAATTAAACTCTTTTGAAATTTAGTCCAAATAGCTAGCGCATCTTTACTCATACTTTCTTTAAAGCTTGCATCGGGCGCGCTTGCCCCTCTTGGAGTAGTTTTTAAAGCGCTTTCTCCTATTTTATCTTTACAAACTGTAATACATCTTTCACACACGATACATAAAGCTGGATCATAATTAATCTCGCCCCATTTTTTATGCTCTTTATGGGTATCTTTAATCCAATAATTTTGCACATTTACTCTTGCTTTGTGTGTAAAGTTTTGAAGCTCACATTCGCCAGATTTATCACATACCCCACATTGTAAAGGGTGGTTGATACAATATGCTTGCATAATCGCATTGCGCTCATCCCATAAATTTGACAAATCACTCTCTACTACCATACCTTCTTTAACTTTAGTATTGCAAGAATAAACCTTTTTACCATCAGCTTCTACCATACACATACGACAAGCAAGTGTTGGAGAACAACCATTTAAATAACAAATTGCAGGAATGAAAATATCATTTTTTCTTGCGACATTTAAGATATACTCACCCTCATTTGCCTCACATTCTATACCATTAATGATAACTTTCATTTTATAACCTTAACTTGAGCTTTTGAAAAAGCAAAATCAGCACTTTCATAATCAAACAAAGCCACCGTGCCTTTCAAATCATGATTGATTTTTACTATAGTTGTAAATTCTTGAGTGTTTATTTTTAAATTAATTTTATCCTCATCCTTAACCTTAGCAATTAAAGCAAAGGAAGAAGAGCAATGCAAATTTTTGTCCTCTAAAGGTGCTTGCATGATAATAGTTCCATCAAAATTATCAAGTTCTAAAAGCTCACTAAAAGAATTTTGTATTGATAAATTTTCTTCATTTTCATTAGAGCAAATTAGCAAAAGATTAAATTTATGACAAAGTTTTTCTAAAAAATACTTAATATTTTCAAAATCTTTATGTTGATATAAATTTTCATCAAAAATAATACATTTTGCTTCTTTTAAAAACTCTAAAATCTCTAAAGCTTCTTCTTCACCAAAGCAAGATTCAGCACTTAAATACCCCTCATCAAATTCGTTAAATTCAGTCTCCAAGCTCATCTTACAAAGCAAAGCAAGCACGAAAGGCGCACTTGCAATCTCACATTTATAAAAGTTTGCTTTTAAATTTTTATCCTCTAAACAAGAAATATTATAATTTTTACTTTTGTTAAGCTTAGCGCAAAGTGAAGGATTTTTTAAAGAAAGCAAATCCACAAAACACAAAGCATTTAAGCCTTCTTGATATTTTGCTAATTTCATTGTCCTACCTTTTTAAAAACTATAGTCCAATCTACTTGATTAAATTTTAAAGAATTTAAAAGTTCACAATTTCGCTCTTTTATGAAAGCAAAACTTTTTTCTACATTAGAAAAATCTCCTATTTCAAATAAAACTACTAAAACTTCACCCATATAGGCATTTTGAATGATTTGTTCTAAATCCTTAAATAAATCTTGACTTTTTCTTAAATCCACGCGTCTCATCGGTCTATCTCACCTAAAACTATATTAATACTTCCTAAAATTGCCACTGCATCAGCCAAATATGATCCTACAAGCATTTCTTCTAAAAATGCACAATGAAAAAAGCTTGGGGTTCTAGCTCTTAATCTATATGGCCTACCGCTACCATCTGAGTGGATAAAAAATCCAAGTTCGCCTTTTGGACTTTCAGTTGGCACATACACCTCTCCTTTTGGTGGTTTTAGACCTTGGGTTACTAGGACAAAATGTTGCATAAGAGAATAATTTTGCGTCATGATTTGCTCTTTTGAAGCACTTACATATTCAGGATGATTGCATAAAATTTCAGGCGGAGTATCTTGATAAAGCTTAACACATTGAACTAAAATTTTCAAACTTTCTCTAAATTCTTGCATATAAACCTTATATCTTGCATAAGAATCACCCATTTTGGCCACAGGCACGCCAAAATCTACCTCATCATAAAGCAAATAAGGCTCTTCTTTTCTAACATCATAAGCAATACCACTTCCTCTTAGCATAACCCCACTACAACCCCAACTTAGTGCTTGTTCTTTGCTTACAACTCCTACATTTTCAGTTCTTGCACGCCAAATTCTATTATCATCAAGCAAAGCTTCATAATCTTTTATATCATTTGGAAATTTATTACAAAATACCAAAAGTTCATCTAAAAAACCTTCAGGTAAATCAAGCATTACCCCACCTATTCTCATAGATGAATGCGTAAGTCTTGCCCCGCAATATTTTTCTATTAGATCAAGCACATACTCACGCTCTCTAAAGCAGTATAAAAATACTGTCATCGCACCAATATCAAGTGCATGTGTAGCAAGCCATAACAAATGCGAAGCAATACGGTTTAACTCAAGTAAAATCATCCTTATCACACTTGCTCTGCGTGGAATTTCCAAACCACAAAGTTTTTCCACAGCAGCTACATAGGCATAATTATTTGCACTAGCTGCGATATAATCCATTCTATCAGTAGTTGGGATAAACTCTTGATAGATCATATTTTCAGCCATTTTTTCCATACCACGATGCATATAGCCTATACAAGGAGCAGCCTTGGTAATTTCTTCTCCATCAAGCTCTAAAATAAGGCGTAAATTTCCATGAGCACTTGGATGTTGAGGGCCAAGATTTACTATCATGGTGCCATCTTCACGCTCAAAGCTTATATTTTCATAATAAGGTTTTAATTTAGTAGAAATTTGCATTTTATCTTCTCTTATCTAAAATTTTTACTTGCGTTCTTTTGGCTTTTTTCACAAAAGGCACGCCACCTTCTTCTTGATATTCTTGTAGGTATTTATCCTCTCTTGGAGCTTCGCCTTTACCAACCTCATGATAAATTCTACTAAAGTTTAGCGTGTCTTTTTCATCTACAAAACCTGGATCTCTATTTTCTTCACCTACAACCTCGCGGTATTCTTTTCCAAAAATTTTATCTATCTCATACCACTTAGCAAATTCATCACCATGCAAAGGATAGCTTTTTAAAAAAGGATGTCCATACCAATCATCAGGCATTAAAAGTCTTTTTAAATTTGGATGATTGATGATGAAAATTCCAAACATATCATATATTTCTCTCTCACACCAATTAGCACCCTTAAAAACGCTCATAACACTTTGAAGCCTTTCTTTTAAACCAACGAAAGTTTTTATTCTCACTCTTAAATTTTTCTCCATATTTAAAAGCTGATAATATACTTCAAAACCCTGTTTTTGAGCGACAAAATCAATCGCACTTGCGTCAGTAAAACAGCTATAACCTAAATTCTTAAGCTTATCAAGAATAGCAACATTATCATCTTTGTTTATCTCAATCACCCAAAAATCAAGCTCTATAAAAGAATTTTTTAACTCAAATTCTTGGCTTAAAATTTGATGATCACTCTCAAAAATACTGCTTTCTATGCTTAGTTTTTTAGTTGCAGGTGCATGGTAAAATCTATCCTCATAATAATTTTTTAACTGAGCATTTTTCTTATCGCTATATTTTCTCATCATATAAGCCTTTTTGGAGCTATTTTTCTGCTTGCTTTTTCTTTACGAATTCTTTTTTGCAAAATCATCAAAGCAAATTGAAAAGTTTCAGGACGCGGGGCACAGCCTGGTACATAAATATCAACAGGAATAATCCTATCCACTCCTTGGACAGTAGAATAGGTATTAAACATACCGCCGGTATTTGCACAAGAACCCATAGAAATAACCCATTTAGGATCAGGCATTTGATCATAAAGTCTTCTTGTAAATTCAGCATGTTTTTTACTTAAAGTACCCGCTATAATCATTACTTCAGATTGTCTTGGACTTGCTCTAAAAATTGTTCCAAATCTATCAAAATCATATCTTGCACCACCTGCTGCCATCATTTCAATAGCACAACAAGCAAGTCCATAAGATAGTGCCCATAAAGAATTACTTCTACCCCATTGCACTAACTTATCAACCGTAGTTAAAACAACTGGCGCATTACTCATTTTTTGATACTCTGCCATGCAAATGCTCCTTTTTTATAAGCATATAAAAAGCCTACTGCAAGTAATAAAATAAAAACAAACACTTCCACTAAGGCGAATAAAGATAAGCCATATTTTGAAAGTTCCGCGGTTAAATCTTTAAAAATCACCGCCCAAGGAAATAAAAACACCACTTCAATATCAAGCAAAATAAAAATCAAAGCAAAAACAAAAAATTGAGAATTGATTTTATTTGCTTGTTTAGAAGCCATAGGCCCACACTCATAAATTCCTAGTCCAAGTTTTTTTCTATTATGAGAGGCTAGCTTAGAGCCTATTTTAGAAGAAATATACACCAAAGTAAAAAATATAACACTTGCAATAACAAGCATTGCAAAGATGCCAAAGTATTGATGCTCTATAGTTGCGTGCGTCATAATAAACCTTTTATTTAAGCATAATTAAATTTATTTTACTTCAATTTAGCTATATAAAAACTTATTATCAAAAAAATAAATTTTTATGTATTTCAAAATGAAACAGTTTTTATCTTTATTATAAATACATTTTTTTATGGCAAATATCTTGTAAGATTTTTTCCTGATGAGAAATAAAAATATAAGTAATATCGTATTTTTTTTGAAAAGCATATAAATAATTTAGAATTTTACAAGCAGTTGGTATATCAAGTGCTGCTGTGATTTCATCTAAAATAAGCAATTTTGGTTTTAAAAGCAAAGCTCTAATCAAACCTAATCTTTGGCTTTGACCGCCACTTAATTTAGAAGGTTTTAAATTTAAAATATCTTTTTCAAGCTCAAAAGCATCAAAAAGTTTAAAAAGCTCTCCAAAATCGGGCTTAAGTTTAAAATTTTCATACACATCAATCAAAAGTCTTTTGGCACTTTTGTAAGGATTTAAAGCTAACTTTTGATCTTGGAAAATATATTGAATTTTTTGGCGTAATTTTCTTTGAGCGTTAAAATCTAAATTTAATATATTTTCATTTTCAAACAAAACTTCTCCAGTATTTGCGCGTTCAAGCATACAAAGAATTTTAGCTAAAGTGCTTTTACCACTACCACTTTCCCCACAAAGCAATAAATTTTCATTTTGATTTAAAGAAAAACTCACATCTTTAAAAACAAAAATTTCCTCTTCCTTTAAATACCAATGTTTTTTAAATTTATAAGATTTGCTTAAATTTTTAACTTCTAAAAACATTCTCATTCTCAAAATAATTTAACAATTCTTTAGCAAAAACACCTTTTGGATTGCTTAAAAACTCTTTCACGGGCATTTGATAAATCAAAGTTTTATCTTCTATGATAGCCACCTCATCACAAAGCTCTTTAGCTAAATTTATATCATGAGTAATGAAAATGAGATTTTTAAATTGTGTTTTTAACTCTTTTAAAATAGCGATGATTTTTTCTTCATTAGCTCTATCAAGTGAGCTTGCAATCTCATCACACAATAAATACTTAGCCTCGCTTAGTAAAGCTAGAGCTATTTGAATGCGTCTTGCCATACCACCACTTAACTGATATATAAAAGAATGCCATAAAAGATCATGATTTTTAAGCCCTAAACACTCAAAATAATAAAAGGCCTTTTCTTTAATCTCTTTTGTGCTTAAATTAGTATGAGTTTTTAAAACTATATTAAAATAACTCCCTATATCAACAAGAGGATAAAAACTCCCATAAACATCTTGAAAAAGTAAATTTACCTTAGTTCTTAAAATATTTAGCTCTTTTTCTTTTAAAATTAAAATATCTTTTTGATCTATCCTAAATTTTTGTGCATTGAGTTTATAGTGTTTATCAAAAAGCTTAATCATGCTTTTTAAAAGCAAGCTTTTTCCCGCTCCACTTTTACCCATGATAGCCAAAGCTTTACCATCTTCTAAATTAAGATTTATATCTTTTAATAAGATCTTATCTTTAAAGCTAAGATTTAAATTTGCAATTTCTATCATGCTTTAATCTCTTCTTGTAAGTCATTACCCAAAGCAAGCAAAGGTAGGATAAGCATAAGTATAAAGGCTACTGGAAAAACTATCATCCACCAAAATCCTAAAAACACAGCCTTACTTGCTTCATTTAACATATTTCCTAAACTTGGAGTCCAAAGCTCTACACCCAAGCCAAAAAAGCTTAAAGTAGCTTCACTTGTAATAGCATGGGCGATATTTAAAACAAAAAGCACAAAAAGCAAATTCCAACAAGCAGGTAAAAGCTCACTAAATAAAGCTTTCATCTTACTAGAGCCTAGAATGATAGCATTTTGATAAAACTCAAGTTTTTGAAATTTATTAAGCTGAGTATCAAGTACTTTTGCCACAAAAGCAAAATGCCCCAAAGCGATGATAAAAATCATACTCCACAAAGATCCCGCCAAAAAACTTTGAAAAAACATAATCACAAGTAAAGAAGGTAAAGCCAAAAGCATATCAAGCACTCTAGCAAAAAAAGCATAAGCAAAAAATCTTGTTAAAAACACATAAACACAAGCAAAAAGTACGCTAAAAAATGCCGCCATTACCCCTACAAATAAAGAAATACGCAAGGCATATAAAATACGCGTAAAAACATCTCTACCAAGTAAATCTGTGCCAAAAATATGACTTAAATTTGGGGCTATTTTAGCCTTGCTTAAATCCACTAAATTAGGATCATAAGAGCTTATTAAAGGTGCAAAAAGTGCTAAAATAAAACTTAGCAAAATCATCATCACATAAAACTTACGCATTAGCAAACCTTGGATTAATCATCTTGCAAATTATCTCTACGATAAAATTTACAAGCACTACCACTAAAATGCTAAAAATTACCACAGCTAGCACCACAGGATAGTCTTTAAACAATATACTTTTAATCACTAAATTTCCAACACCCTCGTAAGAAAACACACTTTCTACTATATAAGTTCCCATTAAAAAACTCACAAAGGAAGCACCAAAATACGCGAGTATAGAAGCAAAAGCATCTTTTAATACAAAATGCAAATAAATTCTTTTTTTACTAAGTCCTCTTGCAAAAGCACTTTCTATAAAGCCCTGATTTAAACTATCAATCAAACTTGTCCTTATAAAACGCACAAAAACAGCTAAATGTGAAAGCACTAAAGCACACACTGGTAAAAACAAATGCCACAAACGATTAAATATATCATCTTCAAAGCCAATATCAGCAATAGCCGAACTTGGAAAAAGCTTAAAAAATACAGCAAAAACTAAAATAAGCATTAGCGATAAAGAAAAAGTAGGCAATGCAAAAAAACTCATCGTTGAAAAGGTAATAATTTTATCCAAAAAACTATCTTTATAAAGAACGCAAAAAAGTGCCAAAACCAAAGACAACACAAAAAGCACCAAAAAAGCCAAACTTCCTAGTATGATGGTATAGGGAAGTTTTTCTTTTAAAATTTCACTAACCTTTTCTCCGCTGATTAAAGAGTAGGAAAAGTCGCCTTTCATGGCATTAAAAAGCCAATTTTCATACTGCTCTAATAAAGGCTTGTCTAAATTTAAATTATGCTCAATTTCTTCTTTTATTTTAAGGCTAGTTCCTTGAGGCACACTAGCAAAAACCACACTTCCTTTAGCATGATAAATCATCACAAAACATAAAAAACTTGCAAAAATCATCAAAAAAAACGCCCATAAAAGGCGTTTAAAAATGAGTTTTAGCACTAATTTTTGCTCCACTCATAAGCATTCCAAGTAAAACCTACCCCATGATGACCTAAAATATGAGGTTTTATACCTTGGATATTTTTAGCAAAAACTAAAGGATAATCGATATAAGCTATAAATAAAAATGCAGGATCTTTATATAAAGCGTCAATAAATTCTTTATAGTATTTTTTTCTTTCATTTACATCAAGTGAATTTCTAGCTTTTATCAAAGCTTCATCAACTTTAGCATTTTGATAATGACCAAAATTCCATCCACTAGAGTTTAAAGCACTATCTTGAGAGCTTTCAAAAACTCTAAAAGTATGAAAATCAGGATCATAAGGACTACCCCAACCTACCAAAAAGCTGTCAATCTTAGTATAGTCAAAACTTCCACTCGGCTTAGCAACTGCCTTTGCCTTAATGCCAAGCTTTAAAAACTCACTTTGTAAGATATTTACCAAAGCTATTCTTAGTGGATCTTCACTCATAGCATACATTTCAAAGCTAAATTCTTTGCCATTTTTTTCTAAAATTCCATTTTTGTTTTTCACAAAGCCTGCTTTTGCTAAAAGCTCATTTGCTTTTTTTACATCATAAGTATAAGTTGCAAATTCTTTAGGATTTGCCCATGATTTTTCCAAAGGATGATTTGCTACTTTTCCAAAAGAATGCAAAAGAGAATCCACAATAGCTTTTTTATCGATAGCGTAATTTAGCGCTAAACGCACATTTTGATCTTTTAAAAACTCATGATTAAAATTAAACATCAAAGCACGATAATCAGCCGAAGGCTCTATAAGCATTTTAAAGTTTTTATCATTTGCAAAATTTGAAGCTAGAGCAAAATCAACTAAAGCTACATCAATAGAACCATTTTTAAGCTCAATAGCACTAATACTTGGATCTTTAATATGTTTTAGTATGAGTTTTGGTGTTTTTACCTTAGCTAAATGATAATTTTCATTTGCTTCTAAGATCATGTATTGACCTTTTTTCCATTGTTTTAGCTTATATGGTCCTGTTCCTATAGGCATTTGATTAAATTTAGTAGTATTTAAATTTTCTTTTTCAAGTAAATGTTTTGGTAAAATTCCCACACTCAAAGCGTCTAAAAATGCAGGAAAAGGCTTTGAAAGTGTGATAATCAAATGATAATCATCAATGATTTTTACTTCTTTAACTGCGTCAAAATTTACCTTTGAGGGTGAATTTAACTTCTCATCTTTTAAAGCATTTATACTAAATTCCACATCTTTGGCACTAAATTTAGTCCCATCATGCCACAATATATCATCTCTTAAAGTAAATTCATAAACAAGCCCATCTTTACTAACTTTCCAAGATCTAGCAAGATCAGGCGCTAAGCTCATATTTTCATCAAAGCGTGTAAGTCCTGAAAACACAAGAGCAATTGCCACATCATGATCTTCACTAAAAAGCGGATTTATACGCTCTGGCTCATTTTCCACTGCTATAACGATCGTATCTTTTGGCGTAATAGCAAAAAGATTTAAAGCACAAAAAAACATTAAAAAAAATCTCAACATAAAAGGCCTTTCTTATAAGAATAAAGTGTAATTATAACGCTTTTTAATCATAAGCTTTGGTAAAAATTTCATTTTTATCATCAAATAAAAGTTGCAAATACCTCTCATATTGCTTTAGTATATCTACGATGATTTCTTGCTCGTTTAAATACTCTATATTATAACCATTACGCGAATCAGCAAAGAAAGTTTGTGGCTCAAAGATAAATTCTTTAGAATAAGTTGGCATAAATTTATCATCGATTATGCTTTGGCTTGCTTGTTTTTTTACTACTTGCACTCCATAGATAAAATCTTTTGCAAATTCTTTTTTTATAATCAAACTTATACTTGATTTTTCTTGAACGATCTGTGTTTTCAAGCCGTAGTTTTTTAGACTTTGGCTGAGTGATTCCATAGCATTTTTAACTTTGGTATTTAAGAAATTTTGTATGTCTTGTTCTTTGCTTTGTTTTAAAATTCTAGCAAGTCTTTCTTGCCAAAATTCTCCTGTAAAATACACACTACTTTGACTAAGCTTAGTTAAAGAGTAATTCACATCTACAATTAAGCCTTTAAGCAATGAAAAACACATCAAACAAAGCAAAAATGCAAAAGGTAAAGCCACTATCATAGTGATACTTAAAATCGCCCCCAAGCCGCCTGAATACAGTAAAGAAGTAGCTAAAAGCGCAAGCACAAAACCCCAAAGGATATTTTGCCATTTGTATGGCTCATGAGCACCACCACTACTTAAAGAATTTAACACAAATATCCCACTATCTGCTGAAGTGATGAAAAACAAAGCTAAAACCAAAAGCGCAAGCAAAGAACTAAAATAAGAAAAAGAAAAATTTTGTAAAAAATAAAAAAGCAAACTTTCAGGTGCTGAAGTAAAAGGACTTAAAATATCATTGAAATTTAAAGCACTATTGCCAAAAATGCTAAACCAAAGTATATTAAAACTAGTAGGCACTACAAGCACGCCAAAAATAAATTCCCTTATCGTTCTACCACGAGAAATCTTAGCAATGAAAAAGCCCACAAAAGGCGCCCAACTAAGCCACCAAGCCCAATAATAAATAGTCCAATTATTAAACCATTCTATATGTTCTTTTTCATAATAATAAGTCTTAAAGCTCAAAGAAATTAAATTTTGCAAATAATTTCCAATATTAGAGCTAAATTGTGAAAGAATTTGGATGGTATTTGTTGAAAAAAGCACAAAAAGCATTAAACACACTGCAAAAACTAAATTTGCTTCACTTAAAATTTTTAAACCCTTTGTTAAGCCACTAATCGATGAGAGCGTGGCTAAAGAAATAATGATGATTATAATCACGCTTTGTTCTAAAAAGCTTTGTCCGTTTAAAATACCCAAATTTGAAAAGCCCGCATTTAATTGAGATGCACTATAACCAAGTGTGGTACTAATGCCAAAAACCGTGACAATTAAAGCAAGTATATCAACTAAATTTCCCCAAAAACCATAAATTTTATCTTTAAGCAAAGGGTAAAAAGCACTACGCAAACTAAGAGGCATTTTATATCTAAAACCAAAATACGCCATAGCCAAAGCACACACCCCATAAATAGCCCATGGGTGAATTCCCCAGTGAAAGATAGTATGTAGCATAGCTTCTTCATCGCTTGTTTGCAAGGCTTTTTTATGTATGAGAGGTTCAGCCACACCAAAATACATAAGCCCCACACCCATACCCGTAGCAAAAAGCATAGCAAGCCAAGAAGTAAATTTAAAATGAGGTTTTTCATCATCATCGCCGAGTTTAATATCGCCAAATTTTGAAAGTGCGAGTGCAAGCATAAAACACACAAAAAAACTCACGCTTAATATGTAAAACCATGAAAAATTTGCAAAAATTCCACTTTTTATATGATTGATAAAATCATTTGTAAGTTTAGGCAAGAAAATACAACTAAGGCTTAAAACAACTATAATACTAATACTTGGTAAAAATACTGCCTTTTTAAAACTTGTTTTTAACATGATTTTCCTTTTTATAGTTTTAAAATTTAAGTTAATACCTTTTTTACTATGTCAAAAAATATCTTAAATATAACTAAAATCAATAAAATAGCGAAGGTTGATAAAAATATAATTTAATTAATGTTTTAAAAACCAAGAAGTTAATTTTTGATTTGAAGGTGATTTTAGAATTTACACTAAGTGCAAATTCTAAATAAATCAATAAAGTATAATATGAACCTTTTGAGATCCATGAACTCCAAAAACAGTGATAAGTTCAATATCTGCAGTTCTTGATGGCCCTGCTATAAACAAAATATTGCTAGGTAAAATTTCATTTTCTTCTTTTACTAAATTCAATGCTTGGCTAATGCTTTTTACAATATTTTCTTTTTTTAATAAGACAATACAAAGCATAGGAGCCAAAGAAAGCATTCTTGGTTGAGTTTTATCAGACAAAACTAAAGCAACTCCATGTGAGCTTACTCCAACTCTTGCTTGGATGATAGAAAAATCACTATGAAAAACTTCTTTTCGTATTTTTTCAATCTCTTGATTAAAACAAGTCTTTTTTTCGGCTTCAATTTTATTTATATCTAAATTTAAATTATCAGGATAAATAAGACTTTTATAGCCATAACTTTTAACAATTTGATTGATTTTTTCTTCTAATTTTTCTAACGAGCTTTCTTCTACTATGTATTTATTTGCACTCATTTTTTCTTTTAACTCACTATACATATCATCACTTGTTTTGATATGCTCTATAGGATCCATAGTCGGGATTTTTTCAAAAGATAAATGTGTATTTTTAATCTTATCCAAAATAGCTTTTTTGCTTTGTGAAGAAATTTCATTTATTCTACTCACACTTTACTCCTTGCATATTTTCAAGTTCTTTATAAAGATCAAGTTTTATTTGTGGAAATTCCTTATAAGCACTCCATTTTTTAACTACTGGTAAAGAACTTTTTCCTTTTTGCAAAAGCCAATTAAAATTATGTAAATTTGCTAAAGTATTTTTCCAAATAATAGGAGTTGTAGCTACTTTTTCAAAAATCTTAAATGCCATAGCTTCAGCAGTATTTGGAGCGATATTATCAAAACTTCCTTGACCTACTTTTGCTGCTCTTAATTTGCGTATTAAATCCGCAAGAGGAATTCTTACTGGACAAACTTCAGAACATCTTCCACAAAGCGAACAAAAAGTAAGAATATCACCATTTTCTTGCATACCAAAAAGATTAGGACTTATGACTTCTCCAATCGGCCCTGGATATACACTTTGATAAGTATGGCCGCCTATTTTATCATACACAGGACAAAAATTCATACAAGCCCCACATCTTATACAACGCAAAGCTTCATAATAATCTTCATCATTTAGCATTTTGCTTCTATTATGATCAAAAAGAATAATATGCACTTCTTTTGGGCCATCTAAATCTCCATTTTTTCTAGGTCCTGTAATGATATTGTTATAAGTTGGTATAAATTGACCCGTAGCTGATGGAGTAAGCAAAGACACCATAGTGGCAGCATCTTCAAAGCTTTCCATAACTTTTTCTATACCACAAAGTGCTACATGTATATCACTTGCTGTGGTGCACATCCTACCATTTCCCTCATTTTCTATAAGCCAAAAAGCGCCTTCTTTAGACATAGCAAAATTTACTCCGCTAAGTCCCATTTTAAGCCCTTCAAATTCATCTCTTAAATGCTTTCTTGCAATAGAATTTAGCTTTTCTGGCTCACTTTCTAAATTAGAGCCTAATTTTTCTTGAAAAATTTTACCAATTTCATAGCGGTTCTTATGTACCGCTGGAACTACAATATGCACGGGAGTTTCATCATTTAACTGCAATATAAGTTCGCCTAAATCTGTTTCTATGGCTTTTAAGCCTTTGGATTCTAGGTAGTGGTTTAAACCTATTTCCTCACTAGCCATAGATTTACCTTTTAGAATTTTACCGATGTTTTTTTCTACCATTAATTCATATATAATCTCACAGGCATCCTCATCAGAACTCGCCCAATGGACATTTATGCCATTTTTAGTGGCATTTTGTTCAAATTCTAAAAGCCTATCGTGTAAAGTTGATAAAGCATTGTTTTTAGCTTGCTTAGCTTTAGATCTTAGTCCTTGCCAATCATTAAATTTCTCATCTATAACTTTTAAACGATTTTTTTGCAAAGTATGCATGGCAGATCTTAAATTCTCTCGCATTTGCTTATCATGAATTTTCACATCCACGATTTGTTCATGTGTCATTTTCATATCGCAACTCCTTCAAGACGCTTGTTTAAAAAATCATACAAATGAATTCCTTTTATATCAAGCCCCATTTTACTCATCGTGCCTGCAATATTCATCAAACACCCACCATCAGAACTTAATACATATTTTACACCTGTATTTTGGATATCTTTGATTTTTTCTTGTGCCATAGAATTTGAAATTTGAGGCTCTTTCACAGAAAAAGTTCCTCCAAAACCACAGCATTCTTCTTCAAATTCTAGAGGAATTAATTCCACATTTTTGAGTTTTTTTAGCAGATTTTTGCTCGCTTGTATACTTTTTTGAATTCTTAATGCATGGCAGTTAGAGTGCCAAGTGACTTTTATAGGTTCGCCTTTGTCTTCATAATCAACCTTTAAAACCTCATCTAAATACTGACTAAGATCAATCACTCTAGAGCTAAATTCCTTTACCAAGTTAAAATGCTCATCATCTTTGAAAAGCTCTAAATAATCATGACTCATCATCCCTGCACAAGAACCGCTTGGCACTACTATAGGATAATCTTGAGTAAAAAGTTTTATATTATGCAAAGCTATATTTTTACTTTCTTTAAAATACCCTGAATTAAATGAGGGTTGAGAGCAGCAAGTTTGCTGCTTTTTAAATATAACCTCAACCCCCTCTCTTCTTAAAAGTCTAACCGCGTTTAAAACACTTTCTTGCATTATCGCACTACCCAAACAAGTAGCAAATAAATACACTTTTTTCATCATCAATCCTTATTTTAAAAGCACTGCTTCAGGGATGATCCCGTGGAAGAAAAATGCTATAACAAAAGTCCAAATTCCTATTAGAATTATAAAACCTATTGAGTATTTTAAAGTAAATCTAAACAATTCAGATTCTTTTCCTACAAGTCCAACTGCTGCGCAAGCTACCGCTATACTTTGAGGAGATATCATTTTACCCACAACTCCACCAACAGAATTTGCTGCTAAAAATAAAGTTTCTGAAATTCCTAACTTTTGAGCACTAACTTGCTGTAATGTCCCAAAAAGCAAATTTGAACTAGTATCAGAACCTGTTAAAAACACACCTATCCATCCTATGATAGGAGAAAAAAATGCATAAGCATCGCCTGTATTTGAAAAAGCAAGTCCTAAAGTAGTGCTCATACCGCTATTTTTAGCTATAAAGGCAAAAGCAACTACTAAGCCTATAGTTAAGCATGGAGTGGCCATTTCTTTTAAAGTTTCCCAAAAACACTCGGTAGCTTCGTTGATTTTTATTTTCAACACAACAATGCTCATTAAAGCAGCCACTAAAATAGCAGTTCCTGCTTGTGCTACTAAATCTATAGTATGTGATGGAATCATTGTTTTTGTGATTTGTGGATTAACTATATCAGGACTTATGATAGCTCCTAAGGCTTCATTAAATTTCAAAGTAAATTGCATAAAATTTAATATTCCATCTTTAGCAAATAAAGCCTTAAACCAAGGTTGAGTCCATATAATAATACAAATAATCAAAAGTATAAAAGGAATCCAAGCTAAAAATACTTTTTTAAATTCTAGCTTTTGTGAGCTTTCAAAGTCTTTTACATCATCTAATCTAAAAATATTTTTTGGCTTCCAAAATTTTAAAAATATGGTAGTAACAGACAAAGAAACAACCGCTGAAATAATATCTGGAAGTTCTGCGCCTAAATGATTTGAACTCCAAAATTGTGTAGCAGTAAAAGAAACGGCTGCAACAAAAATAGCAGGAAAGGTTTCTTTAACCCCTTTTAAACCATCCATTAAAAATACTATAAAAAATGGTATAGTCAAGCTAAGAGGCACAAGCATTCTACCCACCATAGCTGAAACACCGTGCTGTTCTATACCTGCTAGATTACTCATCGCTATAATAGGAATCCCAACTGCTCCAAAAGCTACCGGAGCGGTATTGGCTATGAGACAAAGTCCTGCAGCGTATAATGGCCTAAGCCCAAGTCCTACAAGTAATGCAGCGGTAATAGCCACTGGCCCTCCAAAACCTATAGCACCTTCTAAAAAAGAACCAAAACAAAATCCAATCAAAATCACTTGAATTCTATGATCTGGAGTGATACTCATAACACTTTGTTTTATCACTTCAAACGAGCCTGATTTGATAGAAAGTTTATATAAAAATATGGCCGCGATGATGATCCAAGCTATAGGCCAAATACCATTTGCAAAACCTTGTATAAAGCTAGCACCTAATAAAGAAAACGGCATATCATAAGCAAACAATGCCACAACACTTGATAAAATAAGAGTTAAAAAGCCTGCTTGATAGCCTTTGAGTTTGAAAACTACAAGAGAAAGCAAAAAGCACAAAATAGGCAAAAAAGCCACCAAAGCACTTAAAAGTATGTTGTCAAATGGATTATATATTTGTTGCCACATATTTTTCCTTTTGATAAAAATTTCCAATATCTAGCTTAACAAATATTTTTATTTTTGTGTATTTTTGTTAGAAAAAATTAACTATATGGGTATAAGAGTAACATTTAGTATAAAAATTCTCTTTTAATAAAAACAAAAATTTACACTTTACAAATGAAATATAAAGTATTGTTTATATTTTAAACAAAATATAAATATAATAAAAATATTTATATCAAAAGCATTTTTAAATCAAATTTTTCATCACACTTTAAAGCTAAAAGCATGATTTTGCTTTTAGCTTGGCACTATGGAGTTTTTGCGTGCAGTTTTTTGGAGTGAGAATATCACTAAAGCTACAAGTATAAAATATACCACTGATAAACTAAGCAGTAAAGGATAAGTAGTGTTGCTGTCTTTTTCTAAAAAGCTTCCAAACACAGGAAGCATTAAACTAGGTTTTGCAAGTAGTGCAAAAATACAAACTATATAAGAAACACTTACAAAAAGAAATCTTTTAGGCTTGCTGTCAAAAACCATTATAAATACAAAAGTACATGCAAATAGCATTATAATCATAAAATGAGTAATAATCGACATAGGAAATCCTACGCAATAAACCACCCCTGCAAACAAAGGTAAAAATAAGAGCCATAAATATTTTTTATTCAACAATGCAACAAAAGTCACTAACAATACAAAACCAAAAGAAAAGTAGACCTCGGTTTTAGATAATAAATTATCCAAGTTTTTAAATTCTTGCTCTATATTCAAGGATAAAAAATTATAAGTCGTTTTATTGTGTTCTTTAAAGATATAACTTTCATTAGTATCTACTTGAACGATGTGATATTTTGCATTATTTTCTATGCTGGGTTGTTTAAATTTATCAAGCACAAAAGAAAAAATGCTAAAAAGCATGATGATTATAAGTAGATTATGAAACACTTTTAGCAAGTCTGTATGATGATCGCAAAGTTTACGATAAAAGAAAAGTTGCCATTTATCTACTATATCTTTAAGAGTTTTACCTTTTTTATTTTTTAACTCTATCTCTTTACAATAAAGCTCGTATTTGTGAAAATTTGAAGCTTCTAAAAGATTATTATCTTTTATCAAAGCACTTTTAAAATTTCTAAAAGAATCTCTAAAATCATTTGCAATTTCATAATTATACTTACCTTTTCCTTGTAAAGACATTAGCTGTATTTTTTTATCTACCCTAGTAAAACCAAAATTTAAATTCGAATTTATAACGTTTATATTGCTCTTAAATAAAGCTTGAGAAAAATTTGGTATTTCATCAAATTGCACCCCATAAAAACAAGCTGTCTTTTCAAACTCACACTCGTGAAAATCAACTTCCTTTTTAAACCAAGAATTATTAAAATACACGCTTTCTTTAAATGTGCAAGTATTGAAAGCAACTTCATTGAAAGTATAATCCTTAAAATTCATATCTTGCAAAAAGATGCATCTTTCAAAATTTACACTCTTTATAAAAAGTTCTTTTGATATATATAATTTTCCAAAAGTAATATCTTTAAAATTTATATTTTGTGTGAGCGTAAAATTATTTATAGATAAACTTATTTCTCCTTTAAAAGTTGAATTATTTAAAGATATGTTATTAGCTGAAAGAAAAGACAAATCAGTATTTTTTTCTATGGTGGAATTTATAATTTCTATATTGTGTCCTGTGGAGTTATTTAAAGTTAAATCTTTCAATATTTCACTATCAATAATATTTAATAAATCAAATGTTACACCTAGAATCAAATTATTTTCAAAATTTGATTCTATAATCGTTATATTCTTTCCAATAGCTCCAATAAAAGCAACTTTATCTTTACATTCTATGTAAAAATTAGCTTTATCACACTTAAATTTAGCCCTATTAAATTTCAATTCTTTTTGAAAATAACCTTTATAAAAATCTATATTACTACTAAAAATAGCCTTAGAAAAAACAACTTCATTTAAAAAAGCAACATTGGAAAAACTTATCTCTTTTTTATTTTCTGTATTTCCAAAAACAGCACCTAAAAAAGATACTTGTTTTTCAAAAGTAACACGAGAGCAAATAAAATTTTCAAAATTTGCTTGTTGAAAATTCACCTCTTCTTTAAAAGTACAACCTGAAAAAACTAATTCACCTATAAATTTAGAGCTAGCTTTGATTTCATTTATAAAAGTTACACCTGAAAAAGACATATCTAACAAAACATCTTTTGTAAAAATAATATTTTTAATTTCATTTACCCTTATATCAAGATCTTTAATACCTTTTTCTTGTAAAATCTTAAAATCTATTTTTTCAATTATTGCATTGCCAAATACACTTATTCTATCTTTTCCTATTGATATTTGTGTATTTGTTGCATAAATTCCATATTGTGTCAATCTCTGATCAAATTCATTCATCATTTTCCTTCAATGATTTTTATTTCTTCTTCGGTTAGGTTGTAAAGTTTATAAACGATAGAGTTTATTTTATCTTCTTGGGTTTTGGTGTTTGCTTTTTTGTCTTGTTCTTTTAAAATTAAAATCTCATCGACTAAGCTTATAAGCTCGTTTGCTAGTTTTTCATTTTTAGAATTTATTTTTGGTATAGGAAATTTCTCCACATATTGATTTGATAATAAAAAACCTTTATCTGAATACAAATGCCCGATATTTTTAAAATAATAAAATATCAAACTAGAATTTAAAAATCCCAAAAGATATTTAAGTTCATTTTTAGAATTTCCTACCATAAAAGCCATAGAATCCAATAAAACACACTCGTTTTCTAAAATAAAACTCGGCTCCTGTGTTACTCTTTGCCAGCCTATTTTTTCCTTTTCAAACTGCGATAAATAATCTTTATTTGGATTGTTATCTAATTCAAGCCAATGATGTTGTCCTAAATATGGTTTTTGATCTGTTATAGGCTTATTAGTACATTGTCCTCTAGCTTGAAGTTTTTTCTTGTATTGTTTTAAATGATTATATATAGCAGGATATTCTTTTTCTAAAATTTTATAACTTCCAAATTCAAAAACTATAATCCACAAATTCGCCCACTCATAACTATATCTTTTTATATCTCTACCGCGTAGCATTTTGCGTATGAGTTTGGCGGTGCGTTCTCTTTCGGCTTCATCTTTGCATTTAGCTAGAATTTCATCTCTTTTTTCAGTAGTGATGATAAAGGCTTCATTATAGCCCGTTTTTATGCCATAGTTTATATTAAGCCCATGCCAGTCTTTAAGCGGAGTGCCGTGCTTTTCTATCTTTGCTTTTAGCGCGTTTGTGCCCTCATCGTTAAAAGTAAAGCTTTCTTTGCTTAAAGAATTTTGTGCGATTTTGTTAAAATTTAAAATGCTTTCTATATTAAAGTCGTTTTCTTTTAAAAGCTCGGTATTTGGGGCTAGGTACTTAAAGCTATTATCTTTAGTTTTTGCTTTTTCAAAGCTTAGTATGGAAGTATCTACCGTAGCACTATCAAAGACTTTTATGCCATTTAGATCGATGTATTCTAAAAGTGTGGTATTTTTGAGTAAAAACTCTCTTAAAGCTTCTCCATAACCTGCTCTTGTGTATTTGTTTGAAGTGATGAAAGACAAAACACCATTTTGCTTTAGCACATTAAACCCAAGCTCATAAAAGTAAGTATAAATGTCGCTTGTGCCTTTATATACTTTATAGTTTTTGGCTAAATTTGGCTTTAACTCTTTGATGTCTTCTTGTCTGATGTAAGGTGGATTACCGATGATGAGATCAAACCCTTTAAAATTCCCGCCCTCATCAAGCACTTCGCTAAATTCAAAACGCCATTCAAAAGGATTTGCACTTTCTAAGTCAAATATACTCTCATAAAGCTTTTTAAGCTTTTTAAATTCTTTCTTAGCTGCACTTTCATCAAAGTCAAATTCAAACATATTTTTAGAGAAAAATGCTCTAAAATTCTCATCTTTTTCATCTTGTGCTAAAAAATCGCCGTATTTTTTAGAGTATTCATTAGCGCCGTTGGTAAGTTGCTTGATCTCTTTGGCAAATTTGTCTTTTAAGCAGAAATTTTTAAAAGATTCTTTGAGGTTTTTGATCTCTTTTGCGATGAAAGTTTTGTCGGTGTAAAAGCCTTCTTTATAGTCTTTGACTATGCGTTTGTATTTATCCATGCGTTCTTTGATATTTGGGTAGTGAGAAAGGCTTTTGTGAATTTCAAAATAACTTATAAGCGAATTCCCGCATTTTATGTTGATATCGATGTTTGGCAGGGTTTTAAGATCATGATAGTTTGTATCATCAAAGCTTTCATAAAAGCTGTGTTTTAAAAGCTCTATCCAAAGCCTTAGTTTAGTGATCTCACATGAGTTTGGGTTGATATCTACTCCAAAAAGATTGTTTTCTATGATGTCTTTTTTACGCTCGAAAAGTTCTTTTTGGCAAAGGTGGGTTTTGTCTTTGTCAAAATCAGGGCGTTTATACTCTAAAAACTGGCCTTTGTGATTTTGCACTAAAATTTCATCATTTTGCACGCTTAGGTAAAAGTCCTCTTCAAACAAACCAAGCTCATAATGCACCATAAGCATGGCATTTAAAGCTGAAACTAAAAAATGCCCACTTCCCACTGCAGGATCGCAAATGCGTATGGAATTTAGCAAGGCTAGTTTTTGCTCTTGGGGGATTTTTTCTTGGCGTAGCTGGGTTCTTAGCTCGCTTAGCTTGGTGGCATTTAGCTTAAAAGTATGGTTAAACTTATCTAGCACGACTTTTTCTATGCTTGCTTTACACATATATGAAGTGATAAAGCTTGGGGTATAAAAACTACCTTCTTTGTAGCCATTTAGCTTTTCAAAGACATTTCCCAAAACGCTTGAGTTGATGAGTTCTTTTTGTTTGATGAGTTCTTCGCTTTGCTCATCTGCTCCAAAATCAAAACTATCTAAAAACTCAAACAAATACTCAAGCAAACCTACTTTGCCTTTTTTGCTTTTACCTTTGTCATCTTTTAACTGCGTGTGTGGGTGATACTCTAGCAAAGCATCATTTTCCAAAGTAGCGATTTCTAGCGTGGTTTTTTCGATGGCTTGTTTTTCAAAAAGTGATGAATTTAAATAAGGCAAATAGCTAAATTTACTCTGCGTCCTTGTGTGCTTTTCTTTAGCCAAGATATCAAAGAAAAGGTGTGAAAGGGTAGTAAAATTTGGAATTTTTTCGTTGTTTAGAAATTTAAGGGTTTTATCATCGTTAAATCGAACTAAATTAGACTCAATAAGCTTTAAAAATAAAATGCGATTTAGCCAAAGTATGATGAATTTTAACACCTCTTCAAAGTCATGCTTTGGAAGTTTGCTCGCTATGAGATGATAAAGTGTGCCTTGGGCTTGTTTGCTTTGCTCACTTTGTGTGATGATGAATTTAGAAAGCTGTTTGCTCTCGCTTAAACCTAGGATGTACAAAAGCTCTTTATAGAATGCGTTGTTTAGTGAGTTTGCGTCATTTGGGCTAAATTCATTTAGCAAAAAGTCTCTATGAAAGGTTTTAAAAATGCTTGCTAGATTTTTGAAATTTGACTTTTGCTTGTCTTTTAAAAAGGCTAAATCGATGAAAAAGCCTTTTAAGCTTTCTTTGGAATTTTCTATAAGTTTGCTTGCTTCTTTGTAAAATTCATCAGTGTTGCCTTTAAAAAGTGAATTTGGGCTTTGAAATTCTTCAAAAAGCTTTTTAAAGCTTGTGTTTTTATAAAAAAGCTCTTCAAATTCACTAGCTTTGAAAATGTAGAATTTATAAAAGTCTGTGATGATGATAAATTTCAAACTAAAGCTATGCTCTCTGTTTCTAAAATAATACAAAATGGCTTCATGCAAGGCTTTGGAATTTGGCTTTGCGTGGATGATGAATTCTTTTGAGTTGGGCTTTTTAGCTTCGATGAGAACTTCTAAGTCTTTGCTAAACTCATCTTTAGCAATGGCTAAATCAATCTCGCTTTTGCCTTTTTGCTTGGTTTTGATGTGGGTTTTGAAATTTAGAGTGGTTAAAAATGGACTAAGTGTGTTAGCTACAAGATAATCTTCATTTTCACTTTGTGAGCTTTCAAGCCTTTCTAGATACTGCATTAAAGCCTTGCTAAAAGTGTCAAATTCATTTTGTGTAATTTGCTTTTTGCGGTAGTAGGGGTTGAAAAAATCTTTTTCATTTAGCAAAGTAAAGTGCATTTTTAACCTTTATAAAGAATATTTTATATTTTACTAAAATTTACTTTAAAGGATTGAAAAGACTTTATGAAAATATAAAAACAAATAAATTAAAAATTAATAAAAAATTATTAGATAATATTTATTATTGCATTTTTTATATTTTTATACTAAGAAAATTTTAATACTAAAGTTATACAATAAGTTTATATTAAAAATATCAAGGAGGCAAAATGGGAAAAATTTTAGTTTTCTGTTTAGCGCTTGTTTCTTTTGTTTGCGCTAAAAATGAATTTTTTACAAGTGAAGTAAGCTCACTTTACTTAAGCAAAAATGACACAAAAGCTGTTGGTAGATTGCTACCCACAAATCCTTTTGAAGTATTAAAAACTGATGGAAATAAAGTTTTAGTCAAGATCACAGGCTATGTTAATCCTGCTTCGCCTTCTGTGCTTTATTACAACGATAGTCAAAGAATCATAGTTGCTGCATTTTCTAAAAATACAAAACTTGATTTTAAAACTTATACTAAAAGCAAAAATGGAAAATGGGATAAAGCTACCATAGAAGTTTGGACTGACAAGAAAGATTTTGCAAAAAGCAACAAAGAAATGTTTATAAAAGCTAAAGAGCTTTATATGAATAATTGCGGAATTTGTCATAGCGTTCATAAAGAAAGTGAATTTAGTGCTAATGGCTGGCCTGCTACTTTTAGATCAATGGTAAATAGAACAGGAATTGATAAAAAAGATCATTGGCTAGTGATACAGTATTTGCAAAAAAATGCAAAAGATTTTAAGGAGGTAAAATAAAATGGGACTTGATAGAAGAAAATTTTTAAAAATCGGAGCAGGGTTAAGCGTGTTGCCTTTAGCTCCTAGTTTAGCCATGAGTAAAAATATAGAAGTTTCTCAAATAAATTCTGGTTTAGTAAAAAATGGAAGTGTGATAACAGCAGCACATTGGGGAATTTTAAAACTTACCATTAAAGATGGTGTGGTAATTAAAAGTGAGCCATGGGAAAAAGTAACACAAATTGACAATCCTTTACAACACTATACAGCAGATATGATCTACAAATCGCGCGTGAAATATCCTTATGTTAGAAAAAGCTATCTTGAAAATCCCGACAGTCCAAAACCTGAACTTAGAGGAAAAGATGAATTTGTGCGTGTAAGTTATGATGAGGCTATAAAACTTATAGCAAAAGAACTTAAAAAAACAAGAGAGCAAAAAGGAACTCAAGCTATATTTGGTGGAAGCTACGGATGGAAATCTAGTGGAAATATGCAAAATTGTAGAATATTGCTCCATAGATTTTTAAATGTCACAGGTGGTTTTGTAGGGACTACCGGAGATTACTCAACCGGAGCTTCTCAAATAATAATGCCTTATGTTGTAGGCTCTATTGAAGTATATGAACAGCAAACTTCATGGGAAAACATTTTAGAACATTCTAAAATAGTAGTTATTTGGGGTGCTAATCCTATCGCTACTTTAAGAATAGCTTGGACTTCAAACGATCAAAGAGGTCTTGCTTACTTTGAAAAATTAAAAAATAGTAAAATCAAGGTTATCTGTATAGATCCTATAAAAACCGAAACTGCTAAATTTTTAAATGCACAATGGATCTCTCCAAAACCAAATACAGATGTTGCTATGATGATAGGCATGGCTAGTCATTTGATCGAAAAAAATAAAGTCAATTATGAATTTTTAGAAAATTATACAAGTGGATTTGATAAGTTCAAAGCTTATTTAGATGGCAAGAATGATGGCATTAAAAAAGATACAAAATGGGCAAGTAAAATTTGTGGAATTGATGAAAAAATCATCAAAACACTGGCTGAAAGTTTTTATGATAACCCTACTATGATCATGAGTGGTTGGGGTATGCAAAGAGCTCATCATGGCGAGCAACCTCATTGGATGTTAATAACCCTAGCTTCAATGCTTGGTCAAATTGGCACTAAAGGTGGTGGATTTGGCTTAAGTTATCACTATAGTAATGGTGGTGTTCCATCATGCAAAGGTGGTGTTATAGGAGGTATTACAGCAGGAGCTGTGGGAATTTGGGAAAATGGTAAATTTAAAGGTATACCAAAAAATGGAGAATCTCAAGGTGGTGCTGAATGGCTACAAAATACTGCTAGTTATTCTTTTCCTGTAGCTAGAATAGCTGATGCTTTATTAAATCCTGGGAAAGTTATAGACAATAATGGTTCTAAAATAACCTATCCTGATATTGACTTTATTTATTGGGCAGGTGGAAATCCATTAGTTCATCATCAAAATACAAACACTAACATCAAAGCATGGCAAAAACCAAGAACTATAGTTGTAAATGAAATTTATTGGACTCCAACTGCTAAAATGGCAGATATTGTAATGCCTACCACAAGTTCTTATGAACGAGATGATATTACCATGAGTGGAGATTATTCTAATATGAATATAGCTCCAATGAAGCAAGCAGTATTACCAATAGGCGAGAGCAAAGATGACTATGAAATTTTTGCTGATATTTGTAAAGTGTATGGAGATGATGTATTTAATGCTTATACCGAAAATGGTAAAAAAGCAAAAGATTTTATTAAAGAATACTACAATAGCGCTTTAAAACAAACTCAAGCTTATGGGGATGTATTTGAGCCAAAAATGCCAAGTTTTGAAGAATTTTGGGCCAAAAATGAGCCTATAACTTTTTCTCCAACTATAGAAAGTATGGAATGGGTGAGATTTTCTGAATTTATTGAAGATCCTATCTTAAATGCTCTAGGTACTGAATCAGGTTTGATAGAAATTTACTCAAAAACTATCGAAAAGTATAACTATAAAGACTGCAAAGCACATCCAATGTGGATGGAGCCGATAGAATGGCTAGGAAATGCTACCAAGGAAACACCTTTTCATCTACTAACTAATCATCCAACAGATAGGCTTCACTCTCAAATGTGTCATACCTTATTGCGTGAAAAATATGCAGTAAATGATAGAGAACCTATCTTAATCAATCCTATTGATGCTAAAAAACTTGGAATCAAAGATGGTGATATTGTAAGAGTTTTCAATAAAAGAGGTCAAGTTCTCGCAGGTGCTGTGGTAACTAAAGATATTATGCCAAATGTTGTAAGATTATGCGAAGGTGGCTGGTATGATCCAAATGATGAAGGAATGTGCAAATACGGAAATGTAAATGTCTTAACTATTGATATGCCAACTTCTGAATTAGCAAACGGAAACATTTCTCATACAGGCTTAGTAAATATAGAAAAATATAAGGGATTACCGCCTAAAATAACAGCATTTACAGCTCCAAAAGGCGCTGTATAAACATTCTCTTTCTTAGAAGATAATTTCTTCTAAGAAACCAATTATCT
>NZ_JAKMTQ010000040.1:0-1402 GCF_025773245.1 Campylobacter sp. CNRCH_2007_0968H
CATGATACTTAACTCATCATTGCTTTTAGTATCTTTACTTAAAATAGTATCTTTGGTTTCATGATTGATAAATTTAAAAAAGTGTAGTAGGTTGTTTTGTAAATTAACAATTCTTGAGCTTACTGCTTTGTTTATGTATATAAATACTATTATCACAATTACTAAAATAACAAAAAGAGATATAAATGCTATGGTTGTTATAAGTTTTGTAATAGGCATTTGTATAGAATCAACTGGAGCCATAGTCACAATAGACCAAGCATCTTGTGAGTTATCCCAAAGATCAAAAGTAGCTATTGCTGCTCTATTTTTCTTTCCATCGCTTGCACGAGTAAAGTCAAAAACAGTATTTATTTTATCTTTTTGTAATTGTATTAATGTTTTTGCACTAGGATGAGGATTTGCTTCTGAAATACTTTTTCCTGTAAATTTAGAAACAGGACTAACTGCTATTAGACCCTCAGCACCAAGTAATAATCTTTGATCATCTTTGAAAATACTTCTTTTTGGATCTGTTAGCTCTCCTCTAAAATGCGTTAAACTTCCTAAAGCTCCAACTACACCTATAATATTTCCATTTTTAAAGATTGGAATTGCAATATTGTATGCAAAAATTTCTTCACCATTGATGTTGAAAATTTGAGGTTTTCCTATTGATTCTTTTTGTGTTGATATAGCATTATTAATACTTTGTTGTTGTAAAAATGCATCATATGCTTGAACTAATTGCACGCCGCCTTCTGTTTTTAAAGAAGTATCATGAAGTAACATTAAAAATTTATGCTGATTTGTAAGTAGTTTTGGGTTGGTATTTTGATTGATTGGGGTATTAAAAAAATGAACATACATATATGCAATTTTTTCATTTGAATCAAGCACACCTTCTAAAATATTTTGCACTTCTGTATCATCAATACTATTTTCATTTGAAATAGTATTTTTTATAGTATCTTCTACTCCTAGTAAAGTTGAATAAACACTTTCTGTTGCTCCACGGACGATATTTGCATATCTAAAAGCATTAATTTGAAGTAGTTTATCTGCTTCAGTGTGTAAGATATTTGAAGCTTGTATGGAAAAAATACTTGCTAAGATTATAATGCCTAGCATTACTATAGAAATTACAACTCCAACTATTTTGGTCCCTATTTTTAAATTTGAAAACAATGTATCTCCTTTATGTGTTTTTAAAAAGGATGTATTTTATCCTAAAAAAATAATTTTTTTATTTTTAATTAATTAATATTTGTTTGGTATTTCTAATAGTGGACTTGAATGTAAAATATAGATTTAATAGAGTATCAAAGTTAAACCCATTAAGGGTTTAACTTATTTAGAATTTTTTCTTCCTAGCATCTTCTAAGATATCATTAGCTATTTGATTGACATTGTCTGCAACTAT
>NZ_JAKMTQ010000041.1:0-1393 GCF_025773245.1 Campylobacter sp. CNRCH_2007_0968H
TACAAATCCCCCTTACTCATACTTTCTTTATTCTTGCTTTTTTCTTTTTCATTATTTGGATTTGAAATTTCTATTTCTTTAAAACTTTTAGAGCATTCTTTATCTGTGTATAATCTAACACAATACTTTCCCCAAGTCTTACCTATGCTAAAAGGATAATCTTTTAAAAAATCAGGTTGTTTGTTGTAATTAATCTCATTGATTTTAAAATAATACTTTCCTTCAGGTAAGCTTCCAAATTTATCTTTAATACTTTCATCATCATAGTAAAAATATGCTTTTTTCTTGGTAGTTTTATCTTTTATATCTTGATAAAAACTAAAAGCAATTTGTTTATTTGATGGTTTTAAATTATCAGCTTTAGCTACTCCACTTCTTGCCATATAAGAAGCTATTAAATCTTTTTCTTTAAAATGATATAAATAAAAACCATCATATTTAAAATAATCTTTATTTTTAAACCTAAGTATAAGTCCTATTTTATGATTGATATAATTATTAAATATTCTTTTGCTATCTTGTAAGGGTTTGGCTAAATAAGCTTTATTATCTTCTAATCTAACTTTAAAACTATGACAATTACTAAAGTCTTTTTCTCTATCAAATCTTATTTTACCTTCTTTATTAGTTTTTAATTTTAATACGCTTTGCTTGATTAGTTTTTCATGATCATACCCTTTTATACTAATACTAGCATTATCAATAGCCTTGCCATGTTCATCTTGTATGATAAGGCTGATGTAATTTGAAGTAGCAGTGTTGTTTATAATACTAGTGTTATTGTGGGTTAAATTTAGATCTTGATGGTTTAAATCATCATAAGCATAGTGCTTGCTTATCTTTTTAGGTTCTAATTTTATATTTAAACTATTTTTAGCTAAAACATAGTTTTTAATCTTACAATGATAATAATCATAAGTAATGTTTAAATCTTTTAAAGCATATAAATTATTCTCATCATATTTAAGATAATAATTTATTTTTTCATCATTGAAAGAAAAAATTTCATCTTCCTTTGCGCCTAAAAGAAGTTTTTCATAAAAAAATACTCTTGTTTTTAGTTTATTAAAATCTAGATTATAGTTTTGTTCTAATAAAGCTATATTGATTAATGACTCATCTTTAACAAATATATCACAATTGTTCTCATAAAGATGTAAAAGATTTGACATAGATGAAGCATTGTCAAAAAATATAAGCTTTTTATTTTTTTCTTTGTTTTCTAAGATGAAGTGGCTTAGGTTTTTAAGGTGATAAGATACAATCTTAAAATCTTCTTTTATATCATCTATAATAGTATTGCTTTGTTTTATTTTTAAAGAAGTTTCATTGTTAAAATTTGTATTTTTTATTATAGTGTCTGTATTTTCTTTTGTATTGTTTTCTTGATTTG
>NZ_JAKMTQ010000042.1:0-1234 GCF_025773245.1 Campylobacter sp. CNRCH_2007_0968H
ATCAATTCTTCCTTTTGATTCTCTTAAAGATACAGAAGCTTGAGAGATCATGTCAGCTGCACCCATACCTATGGCAGAAAGATTGCTTCCTGATATTAAAATATCCTTACCATCATTTTTTACCAAAGATAAACGACCATAATTTTCATAATCTTTTTTCATAATACCAGCACCAGGACCCATATCGCCTTCTATTTTAATACCTCTACCATCTCTTGAGGTTAATACAAGCCTACCATTAGCATCTCTTGAAGCTTCTACACCAGTGCTATCTTTAACTGAATTTATAGCAGCTACCAAAGAGCCATTTTGATCACTATCTTGATACTCTATCCTACCTATGGTTACACCATTAATCTTAAAATCATCACTCGTGGTTCCTGCTTTTACAGGACCAACACCTGTAGTTTCAACTAAGAAATTTGCCCTAACCCCAGTGATATCAGAAACTCTATTAATTTCTTCAGCCAAAGCACCTATACCTGTTCCTACTGAAGTAGAAATCACTACAGGCTGGAATTTAAAATCATCTACTCCATTATAATTTTTAATAGTAAGTTGAGCTATACCACTGCTTTTAGCTTGAGAACCTGTTTCAAATCTAGTTACACCTATTTTAGAACTTTGAGTTGGTCCTATACTAGCTTTTACGGTTTGATTTGACTGTGCACCTAATTGGAATTCTTGATTTATAAAACCACCACTTAATAACTGTTTACCATTAAATGCTGTGGTATTAGCTATATTATCAAGTTCTTCCATCAAACGATTAATATCAGCTTGAAGCATATTTCTTGTTTTGGTGCTTTGTCCATCTTGTGCTGCTTGAGTAGCTTTTACTTTGATAGTATCTAAGATTTTAAGCTGCTCATCCATAGCCTTATCAGCTGTTTGTAAAATACCTATAGCATCATTACCATTATTTATCGCTTGACCTAAAGTTGCAGCTTGTGATCTTAAGCTATCTGCTATAGCCATACCTGAAGCATCATCTGCTGCAGAGTTGATTCTAAGACCTGAACTAAGTCTTGATAAAGACTTATCAAGCTCTCTTGCTGTGATAGTTGAATTTGCATGTGCATTCATTGCACCTATATTGGTGTTTATTCTAAAACCCATTTTAAATCCTTTCAAAATATTGCTTAGAACTTCTAAAGCAATAAATGTTCCAATTTTAAAGAGTATTTTAAAGAGTATTTTAAAGAGTATTTTAAAGAGTATTTTAAAGAGTATT
>NZ_JAKMTQ010000043.1:0-1203 GCF_025773245.1 Campylobacter sp. CNRCH_2007_0968H
CATAGCACCTAATTCATCATTAGTCTTAACATCTATCATAGCAGAATCTTTGGTTTTATGATTGATAAAGTCAAAGAAAGAGTTAAGGCCGGTTTGGATTTTTTGAAGTGGAGAAAGATTATAATTAATCATAAATCTTATAATTACAAGAGCAATTACCAAGCTTATAACACCAATAATGATTTGTTGTATTAAAGCTTTATTTACCGGGTCTTTATAGATTTTTTCATCCGCAATCACACAAACATTGTATCCTGTTGAAGATTTCTGACAAATCACAGCCTTGCGAGGAGCATTTCCATCTTCAATTAACATTGGTGAGCTTGAAAGAAGTCCTGATTTTCCTTCAGGTGTTGAAAGATATGATTTTACTATATTTTGACTTAATTCATTTTTTGTTAATAATGCCTCAGAAGATTCATGAAAAAGTATAGTTCCATCATTATCTAAAACCACAGTATATCCGCTTTGTGACCTTCCCATTGATAATACATTATCTGAAAAAGTATTTAAATCATAATTTCCACCTACTGCACCTATAAATTTACCATTAACAACTATAGGATATGAAAAAGATAAAGAAGGAGCTTTTAAGCTAGGGGCAATATAAGGCTTTGATATTACAACTTTGTTTTCTCCAGAAGCAACACTTGTGTACCAACTTCTTGTTCTAGGATCATAGCCATCAGATGGCATTTGATGGTTTCCATTTGATCTAATCATTGCACCATTGTGTGCAAGTCCTACATATAGCACATCAAAACGACTAGCTTCTTTTGCAACTTTAACCATAGTGTAAATTTCTTCTAAACTCGCATTAGGATTTTTTTGCAATTCAGAGGCGACAGATCTAATAGCATCGCTTCTTGAAGCAGTGTAGTCATCAAAATTCTTTAAAACATCTTGCATTGTTTTAACTTGTATATCATTGATGAGTTTTTGAACATCATGCTTTACTTCGGCATAATTAAATGCATTTGCTATAAATAAAATAGCTATAATTGCTAAAAAAACAAAAAAAGTTAATTTTCCCGTTAAACTTCTTGTAATGTTTTTCATAATGAATTATCCTTGTTTAAAAATTGTAAATTTTAAGGGAAAAATTATCTTGTATTATTTTTAATAAAAAAATGCATTATTTAAATATAAAAAAACTATTTTTTAATAAAAAAATTATAAAAAATAACAATCACATCCAATCAA
>NZ_JAKMTQ010000044.1:0-1162 GCF_025773245.1 Campylobacter sp. CNRCH_2007_0968H
AAAACAAGTAAATAAACAACAAGTATTTTTAAAAGAAGTTCAAGCACAACAAAAAGAAGCTAAAAAAGTTTTAGCAAATATGGAAAAAAAGATACAAAAATTAAATGGCATTGATAAATTAAGCAATAAACAAAAAGGAAATTATGGCGAAGCTAAAATGCATTTGCATTATTTAAATCAAGGCTATAAAAGAATTAGCTTAAACAAAGTTCAAGGACTTGATGATAAAATTCATCAAGGAATTGATGGAATTTATTATAACCCCAATAAAAATCCAAAATATATCATCGCAGAAGCTAAGTTTGGAACAAGCAAGTTAAATAGAAATCAAAAAACCAAACAGATGAGTAATAGTTGGATATTAGAAGAGGACAAAAATAGACTTGGTGTTGCAGATGAAGAACATAGAGAAAAGATAAAAGAACTTCTTGAAAAAAATAGCAATGAAATCAGAAAAGATTTATTTCATGTTGATGAAGGAGGTAAAGAAACCATTCATTATTTAGATAAAGATGCAAATAAAATTAAAAAACCTAAAGGATAGAAAATGGTAAGAGATACTAAGAAAGATGAAGCGTATTTTACAAAACATATAATAAAGTGTGAAGAAGATATCAAGAAATCCGAAAAAATATTTTTAGAACTTCCTTTTGGAGATAGACAAACTTGTATTTTTTGTATAGAAGATAGAAAAAAATGTATTGCTTTAGATAAATACTCTCGTGGTGATGATATAAACATAGTTAAAAAAGATTTAGAAGCACTTATGCTATTAAAAGAAAAAAATCGTTTAGAAACAGGATTGGATATTGGCTATTACAGGGGAAATGCTATTGAACTTTGCGTTAGAGTATTATTAGATATGGATACTACTTGTTTGCTAGAATTAATAGAAGAAGATGAGAGAAAAAGAAGGGATATACTCAATAGAGATTGGTTTTTACATTTTATAGGTTCTAAGGGTAAGAAGTTAAATTTAGAACGCAAATGTGCTTGCAAAGAACATGAACTGATTAAAGAATTTATAGCCACACAAGATATTGAGTTTTTACATAAATATATGAAAAAACATACAAGGTTAAGGGATCCTTTAGATACCTGGGATCTTGAAGGTGCTGCAATTGTAAAACTAATGAATTTGGATAAAGAAGAATTTAAACAG
>NZ_JAKMTQ010000045.1:0-1115 GCF_025773245.1 Campylobacter sp. CNRCH_2007_0968H
ATGGGAGATGAATTTACCTTTACCAGATAGGTATAAGTTTGTGCTGTTTACTTTTGGATTAACTGGACATAGTGTTTTATTAAGAGCATTGGTTTACCATGGTGTTAAGTTGCAATGGTATTCCAATGATTATAAAAAATTATATTTAGATCATTTTAAGTACAGCTATGATTGTATTCATGTTCTTTTTTTAAATACAAATGATTTTAGAAAAAGTCTTAAATATATAAATCTATTTCCAAAAATTGTTACCATATTTTTAATTAGAGATCCTATATCAAAATTTAAAACTGGATTGAATCATGGAGGATATAAAAAAGGTTGTGGTAATTATGATATTATTAATCATAATATTCCTATAGAACAGATAATAGATAGGGTAAAGTATCCTTTTTTGGAGCAAATAACAATAGGACATATGTTAAATTTTTGGCTTAATAATGGAATATGGTATTATGATACTATTCTTAAAAATATATATACAGATAAAATATATTTTTTAGATATGGAAGATCTTATGCCGGATAAAATCATATCAACTTTTGCTAATTTAAAATTAGAATTTAAATTAAATAGTGTCGATAATTTAGAACAGATACAAAAAATGGTTTTTGGTCCATACAGATATATTTTGCCAATTATTATTAAATTTTCATTTAAAGAATATATGAATATTAATGTTTATATAGAATTAAAAGATAGAATGACTAATGGAAATATTATTTTGAATAATATGTTTAGATATAGTCATGTTTTGTTGCAAGATATTTCATTTTCGGTGTTAAAATCGGACTTTAAAAAACTAAATGATAAGTTAATAGAAAAAATAGATAGTTTCCAAAAAATTTTTTTAGATGTTTTGTATAATAAAATAAGGTATATTCAAAATAAAAAATGGTCAGAAGAAAATATCTTAAGCGAGCTGCTAAATAATAAATCAATGAGAAAAAAGATATTTAACATGTTAAATCAAGAGTTAAACTTTATAAAAAAATACCATCCGGATATCATAGCTTCTTGGAAATACTATCAAGAATTTGAAAAAATGTGTAAAGAATTAGATGGTGATTAATATCAGAGAAAGATAAAAAAAGTATAATTACAAAATTAATTTT
>NZ_JAKMTQ010000046.1:0-1088 GCF_025773245.1 Campylobacter sp. CNRCH_2007_0968H
TATTGATGGGATATTGGGATTGAAATACAATTGAGTGTTTCTTGAAGATTTTCATATTCATTTATCCAATACAATTGTATTTTTTTTGCCCCAAAGGGTGTAACAAGCGTAAAATATCTAAAATCTTCTATTTTGAGATTAAAAATTTTATCAAATTCGATATAGTTCATTAAGCCATAATCTTTAAAATCACATTCTTTATATATGGATTTTAAAAATTTTGGTATTTCATTGACAATGAAAAGTATTTTTATTTTTTCTTTTGATAGATTAATAGTTAGTTCTTTTATTATATTATTTGGATATTCTTGTTTAATGATATCTAATAATTGCTTGTTGTTGCAATTTTCCAAGCTATCAAGTTTAATTTCAAAATCTTTTTTAATTTCTAATTTTGTAGGTGTATATTGTAATTTATGCTCTTTATTAGATTGTGGTAGTAGTATATTAACTTCTTTTTTATCTTGAATAATTATTTTAGCAATACCCATAATTTTTGTATTTAAATCTAGTAAAAATTGTAAGTCTTTTTTAGAGATTATGTTTTCTATATCTTTTTTAAAATTATTTAGATTTAAATTTTCACTAGATAAAAATTGTATAAGTTTGTTTAAAAATATAGGTTGAGGAAGTATCATAGCTCGTGTAATCCTAATTTTTTAAGCTCTTCCAAACTCATGGCTCTAATCAAAACCCTTTCTTCTGATTGTATTAAAGAAAATTCTTGTAATTTTTCTAAAGCTTCTTTATACTCTAAATATCCTAAAGGCTTATCTTCGCTAATGCTGAAAAAACTTAGCCTCCATTCTACTTCTTCATCTTCATTATCTAGTTTGAAATTTTCCCAAGGTTCTTTAAATAAAATAGTATCTGTATCTTCACTAAGGGTAAAATTTACTATTGTTTCATTTGGTATTTCATAAAGTTTAGGCATAGCTTCATAAGCTTCTTCCCAACGTTTTTGTAAAAAGTTTAAATCTTCCATAAAATATCCTTGTGTTAAAATAGCATTATAACTAAAAATTTTTATATTAAATCATAAGGAAAGTATTTATATAAAGCTAATCTTATTTTGTTTAATCATTCTA
>NZ_JAKMTQ010000047.1:0-1069 GCF_025773245.1 Campylobacter sp. CNRCH_2007_0968H
AAATGATACTTATAAAACTAGCTGCAATAACTGCAGTAATTTGAATATAGGCCATTTTCTTGCTAGATTCTTCTATGCTGTCAATATCTGTTACACTGCAGATAGTATCTGAATCTATTTTATCGCAAATAGATAATTTTTCTTTACCCATTTCATTAGTATAAAAAAACGCCTCACCTGGTTTTGCTTTACTAAAAGCTTTAGCAACAATAGCAACATTTTTATTATCTTTGCCAAAATAGTTTTCATCGGTTGAAGCAAATGCAAACAATGCTTTATCAAAAACAAAAGATGAGCCTGGTAAATGTTTTAATCTATCTTCTAATTTCTTCACAGAAACATCGATAGCCAAAACCCCTATAAACTTACCATTTTTAGTTAAAGATATAGAATAGGTAAAAGTAGGAAGTCCCGTTGCTATATCTGTATAAATATCAGTTACATTCCAACCTGTTTTCTTTCTAGCTGCTATATAAAATTCTCTTGTAGTTGCATCATAATTTTGCTCTTTTCCATAAATTAAATAATTTACTCCTTTGGCATCGCTGTCTTTGTTACTTAAAACTAATTCCCCATCAGGTTTTGCCAAATAAATAGCTTGATAATCGCCTATATCTTTTGCAGCTTTTAACTGAATTCCAACATCTTCTATTAATGTTTCTTCGTTGGCTAAAATTTCATATGGATGATGTAAAATACTTTGGGCAAATCTTTCTAATGCGCTTGAAGAGTTGTTGTAAAAATTTTGTGTTAAATTTTTTGCAGAAATAAGTTTATCTTGTTCTGCTTTTATAACTTCTTTAAACAGAGAGTCTTTTACAAAAACAAAAGTTATAATGCCTAAAATAAGTAGACAAAATATAGCAATAAAATTTGCTATGAGTGAGATTTTTATTTTCGCACTTTTCATTGGTTTTCCTTTTTATGTAAATTTGTAGTTATTTTTTTGAAAGTGAAAAAATTATCTCATAGGAGTATAAATTTAAAAAAACGATATATTAATAAAAAATTATCTATATAAATAATATTGGATAAATATAAATTTTATTAAAACACAATATAAAAAAAC
>NZ_JAKMTQ010000048.1:0-968 GCF_025773245.1 Campylobacter sp. CNRCH_2007_0968H
ATGATAACAAACAATCACCAATTCAAACCCATCATATTGCTACTGATAAGAATAAAAAATTTACTAAAGAATTTCGAAAAATAACAAAAAAATATAACTTGGAATTGGATGGAGATTGGAACAAAGTTAAAATGCCACATCGCGGAAGACATCCTAATGAATACCATGAATATATTCTTGAAAAAATGAGTAAAATTGATAAAATAGCAAGAGGAAATAAGAATAAATTTTTAAAAGAATTTGAAAAACTAAAAGAAGAAGTCAAAAATAATCCTGCTTTACTTAATAAAGAATACTATAAGGAGAGAAAATAATGAGATATTATAAAATGATGTATAACTATAATCATAACGATGTGGATAATTGGCACTCTTGTGATCTTGTAGATATAAAAAATAACGATGAATATACACTTTTAGAATCCAAACCTATTACAAATTGGCAAACACCTAGTTTTGAAATAGACAAAGATGATGGTAAAATACTGACTGATCTTATACACAATGACTGTGGTTGGCGTATAGTCTCTCCTAAATTTATAAATTTAATGCAAGATTTAATCAAAGATTGTGTGCAATATTTAGATGTAGAAATTAAAAGTCAGGAAATAAATTATTATGATTGTAAAATTATGCATGTAACAAAATCACTTGAGGCTTTAGATTATGAACATTCTGTATATACTTATATGGGTGATAATAATGAATATCTAAGTATTACTAAGGCTGTTTTAAAAAAATCAAAACTTGATGGAAGTCATATATTTAGAATTAAAGATGATGAAATACCTGTTTTTGTATCAAGTGAATTTAGAAAAATAGTGAGAGAAAACAATTTATTAGGTTTTAGTTTTAGTGAAGTTATGGTATATGAAAATTAATCATATGAAAATATTGCAATTATAAACTATATAATTTATTAGGTTTTATCAAACAAATACCATAATAAAGGATAGAAAATGACAAGAT
>NZ_JAKMTQ010000049.1:0-869 GCF_025773245.1 Campylobacter sp. CNRCH_2007_0968H
CTCTTGTTGTTTTTTATCCTTTGTTTAGTCTATAAAATCTATATTAAAATACTTACAAGTTAAAGTAATATATTCTAAATCATTATCAAAATATATGTTTATCAACATCTCTTCTTCTTTTTCAATATAGCCTGTTATATCATCCCAATTATTTCTTATCAAATCTATAAAATTAGCTTCTAATTGATTAAAATTTTTACAATATGATTTTGAATGTAGTAACTTATAATCATAAAAAATAATTTGCAAATCTTGTATATCTTTTTTTTCTGATTTAAAAAATATTTCTAAAGTTTTTTCATTCATTGTGATAGAATAAACAAAAAAGTCATTTTTCAAATCTATTTTTACATCCTTAAGGTAAAATTCTCTTTTGAATAAACTTCCATGCTTTAAATTCTCAAATTTCATTATTTTGCCTTTTTAAATAATTTTCTACAATATCTAAATCTTTATGAGATATTGGCTCTACTAAACCCTGTGACATTCTATACTTTGTTGGATCTTGAGGATTTATATGTTTAGTATATTCTATTTTATGAGGTGTATCAATTATTCTCTTTGATGTCTTCTCATAATGTGGTTTACCATCTAAATCATATCTGGTGAGTTTATCTTTTGTCTTTATAGAAACACTATTATGTCCTCCATTTAAAGTATTTTTTATTTCCATGGCTCTTTGTTTGATATTTAAAATAATCTCCCCATCTTCAAGAATATAATCAGGACTTCTAGGTTTTGGAGTATCTTTAGGCCATATTCCATTATGTTTATAAAGATGAACTTCTTTATCGCTTACCCTACCTTTTTTATTTTCATTTTCCAAATATAAAAGCATTTTTGCTTTCTCTTTACTTTTTTCTCTTCTC
>NZ_JAKMTQ010000005.1:0-122670 GCF_025773245.1 Campylobacter sp. CNRCH_2007_0968H
AAAACATATCTTGAAAAAATATTCTTGGATTATACACTAACTTTCTAAAAAGCTTATAAAACCTAGTATGCATAATTCTTAATTTTATAAAATCTGGGAAAATCAAATTAAATGCTTTTACCATGATACCCGTACGATTAATTTCACTAATATATGGTTTATAAATCAAGGACTTTAGATTATAATGAGTTTTATTTATATTTTTAACATTTAAATAATTCTTTAAACCTATATTAATACAATAATATTTCGTTTCATATACCTTAGAATAAATTCTGTTATTTTTTTGAACTACTTTATACTTGGATTTTCCAAAACTATACACATTGTTTTTAAGATAATATATAAACCTTATAACTTTTTCATAATCAACACTTAAATCACTTTTCAAATACTTTAATAACTCATCTTTATTTAATGCTTGATAATTAACTCCATTAATAGCATAAAAAGCAAATGCACAATTAATACAAGGTTTATTCATCATCATAGCATAAACCCCCACACCAGAATTTAAAGTCAATACTACATCACATATATCAAGCAAATCAATAATATTTGTATCATTTTCTATAAAAGTTAGTAATTTATAAGATACTTTGCTGATTTTACAAGTTAAAGGATGTTTTTTAACTATAAAAAGATGGCTATCTTGCAGCTGCTTTGCTACTTCGTTGATAATTTCTAAAAAATTACTATATTCAAAAGGTGTATAAGTAAAATATTTTACCACTGTATCGTTTTCAACCTGCAAGGGAACAAAAACTATTTTTTTACCTTTTGCATTTAATTTGCTTTTTAGCTTTTCAGGGTTTCTTTTTCCTTGTTTTTCTAAAAAATTATCTTCATTTAAGGTTTTATTTATATACTTTTTACATTCATTAATTTCTTCTATGGTTAATTTTTTATTCCAATTTTCCTCTTTATAGATAGAAGAATCATAATTAAATCCTTTGGCATCAAAAAACCAACTATCAGGTAAAGCACCTCTATCATAACAAATAAATTTAAGATCATTATTTTTCACAAATTCATAAATAATTAATCTCTTTTCATTGCCATATGGGTTTGGAAATAATACGCATTTAATATGATTTTCTTGAATGAAGTTTAAAAATTTATTGCTATTAAATTCGTCTTCATTGAAGAAAAAATTTTCACTTTTGCTTTGTATTTTACCAAGATAAACACTCACATCTTTTATTGAATTAAGTATCAATTTATCATTATTGCATAGTAATAAAATATTTTTATTTATTGCTATCTTATCTTGAAGTGGTGGTATGCTATAGTCTTTTAAATTTTTTAAATTATTATAAAATTTTCTGTGATTTTGAAATCTATTCCCCATGTAGTTATTTTGATTTGGCTCATCATGATAAAAATGGTACATATAAACACCATAAAAACTCATCTCATAGCCAAGTAATGAAAACCAAGTTCTAAAACCTTTAAATTCTTTTATATTCCAACTTCCCTCATCATAACATAACTTTTTTGGCATTTTCTCAAAAGAAGTTGTTTCAAATAACAATCTTGCGTAAAAATCATGATCTTCGTAACTATGACCTATAAATGCTTCATTATTTCCACCTAAAGATAGAAATTTATGTCTGTTCAGAACTAAAGAACTAGAGCTTAAAGAAAAATACTTAATCCACTCTCTTTTTCCGCTGATTAAATCATTCTTAATCAAACCATCCCATAAATCTTTTTCTTGTGTGTCAATAAACTCACTGCCCACTTTACTAAGATAAACAACAGGAAGTACTAAAAACTCATTAATGTTTTGAGAGATATTTTTTATATCTATAAGCTGTAAAATTAATCCAAGAGATTTTGTGGAAAAATAACAATCCACATCTAAAAACATCACTACATCTGAATTTGCAAAAGATGCACCGAGATTACGACATTTTCCTTGTGAGAAAAATTCCTTTTGACTTTCATCTTTAAGATAAATATGCCCATTTTCTTCGATGATACACTTTAAATCATTTTCTAAAGAAGAATATCCTTCAACAAAAATATATTCAACTCTATCATCACTTTTAAACTCGCATGATTTTTGACTAACACGATCTTTTATATAAATTCTTTCTTTACTTAAACCAAAAGGAATAATAATAGAAAGTTTCACACATTTCCTATCGCATAAAGTTGTATAATACCCACTATTTTTTCATCTTGAGTGACAACTATTTCTTTGATTTTATGTTTTAGCATAAGCTCTTCTGCCTCACTTGCCATAGCACTTGCTTCTATAGTTTTTGGACTCTCGCTCATGATTTCTTTAGCTTTAAAATCAAATCTTGGCTTACCGTTTGCCCTTAAAGCTCTTCTTAAGTCCCCATCTGTGATGATTCCAACTAGCTTTTCATTCTCAAGTACTATGCAAAGTCCTAACTTGCCACTAGTCATCACATCAACTAACTCATTAAATTCACTCTCAGGGTTTACCATAGGTAGATTATTTGACACCATCAAATCACCCACCCTAGTTAAAAGCTTTCTACCTAAACTTCCTCCTGGGTGAAATAAAGCAAAATCATCAGGTCTAAAATTCCTTGCTCTCATCAAAGCTACTGCTATAGCATCACCCATAGCTAAAGTAGCTGTAGTAGAAGAAGTTGGAGCAAGTTGAAGCGGACAAGCTTCTTTTTTTACTGCTATATTTATAAAAATATCTGCTTGTTTAGCTAAAGTAGAGTTTTGATTTCCCACCATGACAATTAAAGGAATTTTTCTTTTTTTAATCACTGGTATGAGTTTTAAAACCTCTTCAGTTTCTCCTGAATTTGAAATAGCCAAAAGCACATCCTCGCTTGTAAGCATACCAAGATCTCCATGCAATGCTTCGCCCGGATGCATAAAAAAGCTCGGGGTACCTGTGCTAGCTAAGGTTGCAGCTATCTTAGCCCCTATATGGCCTGATTTACCCATACCACTTATTACACATCTACCTTTGATGGATAAAATCAACTCAATGGCTTTATTAAAATCTTCATCTAAGTTATCACATAAATCTAAAATCGTTTTTGATTCGATTTTAAAAACTTCTTTGGCTATTTTAATTGCATCTATTTGGTTCATCTGAATTCCTATATATTTAACACTACATTAGTTGCAATAGCTATTTGATATAAAATTTGCGTTAGCATGCTAAAAATTTGGAGATTTTGACTATCTACTTTTGGTAAAACTAAAATAGAATCTCCTGCTTTGATATCTGCTGAGCTTCTACCGCTGTATTTAGTTGCTTTGCCATTAGCATTGATTACTAAAACTCTTGATATATCTGCTCTATCGCTAAAACCACCTGCTAGGTTGATATAATATCTTAATTTTTCTTTATCCATATATACAAACGCACCTGGTATAGAAACTTCACCTTGAACTAAAACAAGATTATTTTTACTAGGTACATTCACTACATCACCTTCTTCTAATACTATAGAATTATACGCTTTGACATTGTCTATAACGATTTGTCCTTTTGGTTGAGCTTGTTTTGCACGCGCAATAAATTCTAAAATCGTTTTAGCTTGAGTAGCTCTAATGCTAGCTTGCTCAGCATTAACTGAAGAACTTGTTAGAGCTAGTGTTTCAAGCTCTTTAAGTTGGGCTTCAATAAGTTGTTTTTGAGTAGTCGCTACACTTTTTCTAAAAACCTGTAAAGCGTTAATGTTTGATTGATCATTAACTGTAATCATTTTAGCAAGTTCAGCCAAAGTTGTGCCTTTTTTTATCACCATAGAATGCAAACCACTATGCTCACCTTCTATGCTAATACTAATATTTTGCGCAGTATAATCGGGTCTAAATTCTATCTCATCACCATTATATAATTTCACGCCTAAAAACTGCTTTTTACTATACGCATCTATGTGTAATTTATGATCATCTCTATAGCTTTTTACCACTGCATTAGTTACTATAGGCTTAGCACCTGCAACTCTAGCTATATCTTCTAAATTTAAAATATCATTACTTAACTCAAATCTAAATGGCTTTTGCACATCTCCTTCAACAAAAACATACTTTTGCACGCTACCTACTAAAATCACATCGCCCATTCTAAAAGGAAAAAGATCAAGCTGACCCTTAAGTAAAAAATCATACAAGTCTACTTTTTTAATGACTTTATTATCTCTTAAAATTTGAATATCTCTAAAGCTACCATATTCTAAATTAATTCCACTTGCTTTATCTAAATACTGTATAATAGAATCTGAACTTAATCCTTGATAAAGACCTGGTTGATTCACATTTCCTGTAACAAAAACTGATACATTTTGATAAATATCCATATCTGCATATACATAGACATTGCTTTTATAAATTTTATTAATAGCTTTTGTAATAACTTGCACTAAAGCACTATTTTTCACACCCAAAAGATTAATCGCACCTACTTTTGGTATGAAAATATTTCCTTGAGAATCTACTGTTAAAGTTTGTATAAACTCTACTGCACCCCAAATTTTTACATTAATCCTATCGCCTACTGCTAGTTTATAATCAGGATTATAAACATGTTGGGTAAATTTAGTAAAGTTTCCATTAAACAAATGCGCACCAAAAACTTTAGTTATCGGAGCTTGAGTTTGGTTAAAATCACTTTGATTGTTATCATAATTTATAATTTGTGGCTCTAAAGATGGAGTTAATGACTGATTTTGAATTTTTGCAATTTGAGAAACATCTACCGCTGAAAATAAAAACAAAGGTAAAAGTAAAAATAAAAATATCTTTTTCATTAGTATCTATGCTCCTCTATAATCATTTTAATAAATTTAACAATTCCATAAATCAAAGATAAAATCACAAAAGCTGTGAGTATATTATACAAAGCTTCTGGATATTTAGCACTTTGAGGTAAGCTTGGACTTTGAACTATAACCACCTGCTTTATCTTTCTTAAGGCCTCTATCCTAGCACTCTCATAAGCTTTTAATGCAGCTGTGTAAGCACTTTCTGCAAAACCTGCCTCTATGGTTAGATCTTGGAATTTAGCTGCAAGATCATTGAGTTTTTGAGAGGATTTTGGCGATGAAACTTTGGATTTTTCTTTTTGAAGTTGTTTTTTTAAGGCTGTGATTTCACTTTTTATAGTAACAATTTGTGGTGCATTATCATTTATATAACTTTGCATCATTAAAAGTTCAGCTTCTTTGGCTGCTATTTTTGATTCAAGTTCAGCTATGAGTTTTAGAGTGCCCTCTGCTTGTTTGAGTGGATCAAATACCCCATATTTATTTTGAAAAGCTAAAAGCTCATCTTTAGCCTTTTGATATCTTTTTTTAAACTGCAAAAGTTCTTCTTCAGCAAATTGCATTTGATCTCTTGCGGCTTTGTGCGAAATTTCATTGATAAATTTTTCACTTTCTTTAACTATAGTTGAAGCTATCAAATGTGCACTTTGTGGATCAAAACCTTCAACTTCTACACGCAAAAGCCCATTAGCTGAGTTTTCTTGAGTAATTTTAACACGGTTTTGATAATACTTTAAAAACTCTTCCTGATTGGCTGATGAGGAAATACTATAAAAAAAATCAAGTTTTTGTTTTTGATATAACTCACGAATTTGAACTTTTTCTTCTAAGATATTTAACATATCTAAAGAATGAATATAAGATTTTAAATAATTAATATCCTCGCTTGAAAAAGAATTATTAGTCAAAAATGCGGCAATTCCAGTAATAGCTCCGCTATCTCCTGTCGTTGATTTCACACTTAAAACACTTTCACTCACATAGCGATTTGCTGCTATAAAAACATAATAGAATACAACAAATGCTGTCAAAATCAACACTATTTTAAAAGAATTAAATATTTCTAAATTTTTAAGTTTTTTTAATAACTCATTTTGCATTTATTTTTCCTTGATACACCGCTATACCCTCATCTACATCATCATATATAGTAGCTTGTCCATCTTGCATGAATATAATTTTATCACACCATTGTTTAATTTCAGCTACATTATGCGAAACCATGATAACTTTTGACCTACTTAATTTTTCTTTATAGATTTTAGAGCTTTTTTCTCTAAATTTAGGATCTCCCACAGCACCTGCTTCATCAATTAAATAATAATCAAAATCAAAAGCCATACTTAAGCCAAAAGATATTCTAGCACTCATACCTGCTGAATAAGTATTCATAGGCTCATCAAAAAATTTACCAAGCTCAGCAAAATCTTCCACAAATTTAATCTTTTCTTCTAAAGCCTTTCCTTTGTAACCATATACTCTAGCTACAAAGCGTGCATTATCTCTTGCTGAAAGTCTATGTTGAAATGCACCTGCCAAACCTAGAGGCCAAGATAATTTTTTATTAGTTATAATCTTACCTCTATCAGGAAGTAAGGAGCCGCTTAAAAGTTTCATTAAGGTTGATTTTCCAGCACCATTGCGCCCCATTAAACCTATACTACAATTTTCAGGGAATTCAAAACTTAAGTTTTTAAAAACATAATGCCTTCCACCATTGCGTAAAGGAAAAGATTTGGTTAAATTAACTAATTTTATCATCGCACTGCTATCAACTTTTCTCTAGTAAAATAATAAAAAAACAATCCCAAAAACAAAATCACACTTAAACATGCAATAGGATAATAGTAATTATAATCATCAAGCAATGGATAATTTTGAAAAAAATTATATTTTAAAAGTTCCATAATATGTAAAAGTGGATTGTAATATAAAATGTCTAAAATAGGTTTTGGAACTATCCATATAGGAAATACCACCAAAGCTGTCCAGTATAAAACTATATTCAAATAATTTAAAGCCATTTTTAAAGGCTCTGCAAAATGTCCTGCTATAGCAAAACACATTCCCATAGCAAAGCCAAATACTACAAGCAAAAAGAATGAAAACATCACTTCTAAAAAATGCTTAGGTATAACTTGCATATGCAAAAACCAACCTGCTAAAAACATTACACAAATAAAAATAGTAAAATAAATACAAAACTCAAGCAGTGCTCTTGCAATAAAAACATGTATGGGACGAATAGGTTTATAAGCAAAAAGAGCTAGATTAGCACCTATGCCATTTAAAAGCTGAGTAATAATACTTCTAAACATAAAAAAAGGTATAATTCCTACTGCTAAAAACAAAAAGATAGAAACACCTTCAGGCATGATTTGATGATGAAATTCTCTAATAGCTGTTATAATAGAAGTGATTACCAAAACTACCATCATAGGCTCTCCGATTACCCAAAAATAGCCCAAATATTTATTAATACCAAATCTTGTCTTTAACTCTCTAAAAAAAAGAGCATGTATGACATTAAACATATTTTTAGCAAACCTTTTTAAATTTTCAAAATTTTTATATTATACTTTTTTATCTTATATAATATTTAACAAGGTTTAAAAATGAAAAGAAATTTCTTTGAAGAATTAGAAAAAATTTTATATCATAAAGATATTTTCAAAAAGATTGAATTATTTAATGAATTTTATGAAAATTTTAAAGCTAATTTATATGATTTTAATCATTCCCATGAAGCGATCATTTGTGAAAACTCACAAGTTAAAATCCTTCATCCTATGAAAATAAGGCGTCCAAAAGAAGCAAATAGTACTTTATCTTTAGCTAAAATATTACATTCAGTTGCACATATAGAATATAGTGCTATAAATTTGGCCTTAGATGCCAGTTATAGATTTAAAAATTTGCCATTGAAATTTTATCAAGATTGGCTTGAAGTAGCTGATGAGGAAATTAAGCATTTTTTACTTTTAGAAAAAACTTTAAATGAACTTGGTTTTAAATATGGAGATTTCTATGCTCATGATAATCTTGAAAAAGCCTTATTTTTAACCAAAGATAATCTTGCTCATAGAATGGGCATAGTGCATAGAGGACTTGAAGCAAAAGGACTTGATGCCAATCCTTTTGTCTTAGAAAAATTAAACACAACTAATCATCCTATAAAAAATTTATTTGATGAAATTTTTACCATTATATTAAATGATGAGATTAAACATGTAAACAAAGGAGATTTTTGGTGGAATTATGCAAAAAATGAAAATGATGATTACCTTGATCTTTGCGCCAAATATAAAGAATTTAATCTTTTAGGAAAAGTATATAACAAAACAGCTAGAATACAAGCAGGATTTAGTGAAAATGAACTTCAAAAATTAGATGATTTTTATAATAGAAAATGAAGATGGTGGTTAGAGGCAGAATCGAACTGCCGACACGCAGATTTTCAGTCTGCTGCTCTACCGACTGAGCTATCCAACCACTGAATTGAAGTTGTAATTATACAATAGTTTTTTTAAAAAAAGTTGAAATTTGCATAAAAATGCAAATCATTCAGCAAAAGCTCCAAATTTAAAGATTTTTTGCATTCTTAATGCAGCTAATTCGCGTTTATCGTATTGTTCCAACTCTTCTATAGCCTTTAAGACATAATCACTCAAATTTTTTATCGCCTTTTCTTTATCTCTATGAGCTCCACTCATTGGCTCTTCGATGACATCATCTATTAAACCTTGGGTTTTTAAATCATCAGCAGTTACTTTCATCGCCTTAGTAGCAGCTTCACTTTTTGATGGATCATTCCATAAAATAGCAGCACAACCCTCAGGTGAAATCACAGAAAAAACTGAATTTTTCATCATAGCAAGTTTATCAGCTACTCCTATAGCTAAAGCACCACCACTTCCACCTTCGCCTATAACTACTGCTATAGTGATTGTTTTAAGAGCGCTTAACTCATATAAATTTCTAGCTATAGCCTCACTTTGACCACGCTCTTCAGCACCCACTCCTGGGTAAGCACCTGGAGTATCTACTAAAAACAATACCGGTATGTCAAATTTTTCAGCCATTTTTGCCACTCTTAGAGCTTTTCTATAACCTTCAGGATGAGGCATACCAAAATTTCTATGAAGCTTATCTTTAGTACCTCTACCTTTTTGCTCACCTATAACAATAATTTTTTTCCCACCTATATAACCTGCATAACACACAATAGCAGGATCATCTCTAAAAGCACGATCGCCATGAATTTCATAAGCATCACTTAGTATAGCTTGAATATAATCAAGCGCATAAGGACGATCAGGATGTCTTGCAAGCTGTAAGCGTTGGTAATCGCTTAAATTTTTATAAACTTTTTGAGTTTCTTTTTCAAGGTTTTTTTCTAAAATTTTTACTGCTTCATCATCGCCTTTGATTTTAGCATTTGCTAAATCCTCATCAATTTGCTGAATATTTTTTTCAAAATCTAAATAAGAAGCCATATTAATCTACTTTTTTGAAGATCACACAACCATTTGTTCCACCAAAACCAAAAGAATTGCTCATTACTACATTAACTTCGTTTTTTCTTGCAGTATTTGGTATATAGTCAAGATCACAATTTTCATCTGCTACGATTTGATTGATAGTTGGCGGTAATACACCTTGATCAAGCGCCATTAAAGAAATAACAGCTTCAATAGCACCAGCAGCACCCAAGCAATGACCTGTTTGACCTTTTGTAGAACTAACTAAAGGAATTTGATCTTTGAAAAGTTCTTTAATAGCTGCTGTTTCATTTTTATCATTTACTGGAGTAGAAGTTCCGTGTGCATTAATATAATCTACTTTTGGATTTCCTGCCATTTTTAAGGCTTTTTTCATAGCACGCAATGGCCCTTCTAAAGTAGGTGAAGTGATATGATGTGCATCTGCACTTTCGCCAAAACCTACCAACTCAGCATAAATTTTAGCTCCACGCTTTTTAGCAACCTCATACTCTTCAAAAACCAAAGCACCAGCACCTTCACCCATCACAAAACCATCTCTTTCTTTATCAAATGGTCTTGAAGCCTTAGCTGGATCATCATTTCTAGTAGAAAGAGCTTTCATAGCAGCAAAGCCACCTATACCTACAGCACAAATAGCTGCTTCAGCTCCCACTACAAGCATTTTATCTGCATTGCCTAAAGCTATGCTTTTATAAGCTTCGCCTATAGCATGAGTTCCTGCTGCACAAGCAGTTACGCATGAGATATTTGGTCCTTGCAATCCATGCTCGATTGAAATAATCCCACCAAGCATATTAACTAAAGCTGATGGTATGAAAAAAGGAGTTATTTTGCGTGGTCCACGCTGTGCGCAAGTAACGGAATTTTTTTCTATATTTGGTAAACCACCTATACCAGCTGCTGAAACTACACCAAATTCTTCTTTGTTTAAAGTTTCATCAAATTTAGCATCTTCCATAGCTTCTCTTGCTGCTTTAATACCAAGTTGTATAAAACGATCTATCTTCTTAACCTCTTTAGCATCACAGACACTTAAAGGATCAAAATTTTTTACTTCAGCAGCAATTTGCACTGGAAAATCAGTGGTATCAAAAAGGGTGATTTTATCAACGCCACTTTTGCCATCACAAATTGCTTTAAATGAGCTATCTTTGTCTAAACCAAGGGCATTGATCATTCCTATACCTGTTACTACAACGCGTTTCAAACCGCACTCCTTATTAAAAATTAAAATTATTTTTGAAGATTTTCTATATAATTAACAACATCTTCAATTTTTACTAGTTTTTCAGCATCACTGTCTGGAATTTCCACATCAAATTTTTCTTCTAAAGCCATAACTAATTCAACAACATCCAAAGAGTCAGCACCCAAATCTTCAATGATTTTAGATTCCATTTTAACTGCATCTTCATCAACACTAAGTTGCTCAACAACTACTTTTTTTACATCATCAAAAATTGCCATTTTTATCTCCTAGTTTAAAAAATTAAAACGCATTTTACAATAAAAAAATAAATTTCTTGTTTAAAAAGTTAAAAATTAAAGATTATTACGAAAAATTTAATTATCTGTGTTTAAATAAAAGCTTAAATTTTAGCAAAGGAAATTTATGCTTTTGGATAAACTTATAAAAGAAAATAAAAAAACTTGGGAGCAATACATCTATCATGAATTTGTAAAAAAACTTCAAAATGGTACTTTAGAAAAAGATACATTTTTGTTTTATCTTAAACAAGATTATATTTTTTTAAATAATTATGCAAAATGCTATGCTTTGCTTGCTTTAAATGCAAATAATGCTAAAGAAATTCAATTTGCTATTAAAAATCAAAACTACACTTTAGAAGGAGAATTGAAACTTCACAGAAGTATTTTAAAACTAGGCATTGATGTAGAAAAACTTGACTATAAAGATGAAAGTTTAACTAATATTGCTTATACAAGATACTTACTAAGTGTGGGACAAAATGGAGATTATTTGGATATGCTGTGTGCTTTGAGTGCTTGTGCTATAGGATATGCATATATAGGGGAAGAAATTTATAAAGGACTTAATGAAAAAAGCTTAGAAAATCATCCTTACAAAGAGTGGATTTTAACCTATGCAGGTAAAGAATTTCAAGATGAAATTAAAGAATTTAAAGACTTTTTTAATTCTTATACAAATAGCATTAGTGAAGAAAAATTTAAAAAATTAAACGAAATTTTTTATACTACTATAAGACTTGAAACGGCCTTTTGGCAACACTCTTTAGAGCAAAAAATGGAAATTTAATCATCATAAAGATGATTAAATTATCAATTTAGTAATATTAATCCCAAAAAAAGCGATCAAATATGCACATAAAGATGTGAATATAAAAAGATACCATACATACTTTTTATTTCCTGCTTCTTTAGCAAAAACTATAGTTGCTGCAAAGCAAGGATTATAAATCATAACAAAAAGTATAAAAGCTACTGCTGTGCTAAAAGGGATGTTTTCTTTTATAGCCTCTTGTAAATTTAAACTTGTCTCATCAACTTCATCGCCTAAAGAATAAAGCACGCCCATAGTAGAAATCATCACTTCTTTAGCCGCTAAACCACTTACCAAAGATACACTAAGTTTCCAATCAAAGCCAAGTGGTGCAAAAATAGGCTCTATTGCTTTGCCAAATTGTCCAAGATAACTATTTTCTATCTGAAGCTCTTGAGTTAAAGCATCTTGAGTATTATTTTTTTGTGCAGGAAAATTACTCGCAAACCAAATAAGCAAAGAAGCTATCAAAATAAATGTTCCTGCTTTTTTTAAATACATTTTGGCTTTATTAAACACCATAAACCATACCAAATTCCAATTTGGCATTCTATATTTTGGCATTTCCATTACAAAAGGTTCATCTTGTCCTCTGAAAGCGCTCATTCTTAAAATCTTAGCTGCAATCAAACCCAAAAACGCACCCAAAAGATAAATCCCAAAAAGATAATTTCCCGCCACATCAGTAGGAAAAAACACTCCAACAAAAAGCACATATACAGGAAGTCTTGCGCCACAACTCATAAAATTAATAATAAAAAGAGTTAATAGTCTATCTTTTTTATTTTTTAAAGTTCTTGTAGCCATAAATGCAGGTACTGAACAGCCAAAACCCGTGATTAAAGGGATAAAACTTTTACCATGTAAGCCAAATTTGTATAAAATTCCATCTAATAAAAATGCAACCCTAGCCATATATCCAGTTGTTTCAAGCAAGGCTATACCAAAAAATAAAATCATAATATTTGGTAAAAAAGTTATAACCGCACCAACCCCACCTAAAACACCATCAGCTAAGGCTGAAGCGATAAATTCATTGCTAATATTATTTTTTACCATATCACCTAAATTAGCAAAAAACATTTCTATATAATCCATAGGGATTTGACCTAAAGTAAAGGTTAGTTGAAATAAAGCCCACATAAAAAACAAAAATATAGGAATTCCTAAAAATTTATTAATTAAAATAGAATCTATTTCTTTAGTATGATTTTTATACTTAACACTCTTGCTTAAAACCTTAACACATATACCATTTGCAAAAGCAATTAGCTCTTCTTTAAAAATACTTTCCATATCTTTGCTATGATATGCCATATAAATTTTTTCTAAAGCTTCATCAAGTATTTTTCTCAAAGCGTGTGAAATGACTATATTGGCTTCATTTTTAAGTAAAGCAAGCGCCAAATCTTTTGTAGAAAAATCTAAATAAGTAATTTCATTTTGATTTAAAAATTCACTTATTTTTGCAAGTTCTTCTTCTATGATATCACTATAAACACGCTCTTTAGCTTCAAATTTAGCTTCATGGGTTGAAATGATTAAATCCAAAAGTGCATTTAGATTTTCTTTAGTTTTAGCGCACACGCCAAGACAAGGTGTATTTAGAAGTTGGGATAAAATTTTAAAATCTATACTAAAACCTTCATTTTTAGCTTCATCTTGCATATTTAAAGCCATAATCATTTTGATTTTAGCTTCTATTAAAGATGCACTCAAAATCAAATTACGCTCTAAATTTGTAGAATCAAGCACATTTACCACAAGATCAAATTTACCCTTTTTTAAAAAATCTTTTGTAATTTTTTCTTCTTCGCTATAACCATCTAATGCATAAGTTCCTGGTAAATCTATAAATTTAAACTCATAATTTTTATAAATTAATCTAGCCTCAGCCTTTTCAACCGTAACACCACTAAAATTTCCAACTTTCATATTAGCCTTGCAAAGTGCGTTAATTAATAAACTTTTACCAACATTTGGCTGACCTACTAAAGCAACGATGATTTCTTTCATTAAAACTCTTTTGAAATTTGTATTATTTTTGCTTCACTTGAGCGTAAAATCACGCAAGTTGTATCAAGTTCTACCATAATAGTAGAATTTGCTATAGAAGAGCGAATTTTTTTAACTTTTTTGTTTTTTGCAAAACCAAAACTAAAAAGTCTTGCTTGGAGTTGTTTATCTGCTTCAAAGCCTACTATAAAGGCTTCTTCATTGTCTTTTAATGTATCTAAAGTCATGTTTTTCCTTACAAAAACTAAGATAAGACATTATATAAAAAATTCAATTATTTATTTTTTAAAATAATAAGCAATCTCATTTTGAGATTGCTAGAAATCAAAATCATTTAGATTTTCTAAATTTTGAAGCTTTTTAACTAATTCCTCAGCCTTTTCTAAAGAAAGTGCTATGCTAGCATTAGAAAGAAATTTATCTTTTAATTCATCAAAACTTAAAGGATTATCAAAATTTCCTTTATTTATAAACACATCTTTTTTAATTACTCTTCCATCATTTAAAACAGCTTCTAAATGTCCTGGAAAGTATTTAGGGAAACCGCTAGATTTTTTCTTCTCATAGCTAATTTTTTTAGCAAATTCTATTAGTTCAGCTCTATTTAAATTTTCATAAGATTTTAAAGTAATTTTGCCATCAAAAAATGCCAAGGCCATTAAAAAAGGCATGGAAAATTTGGCCGCATAAGCACTTTGTGGAGTGTATTTTGCTTCTATTGGATCACAAATAAATGAAATTGGTACTTCATCTACAAAGCAATGCAAACTTTTGATATCTTGCGCTTTTAAGCCATCGTTCCTTAAACTCATAGCACAATCAATAAGCCCATGTGCAAAATGACAACTTGGATAAGGTTTTAACGAAACTTGCATTACTTGCCAAATTTCATTCAACCCCTTACAAAGTTCATTTTTATCACATTCATCTTCTAAGCCAAAAGTTCTAAAGATATTATCCCTTCCTTCAAATATACTCAAAGGACCGCTCATATTAGCTTTTGCGAAATTTGCTACTAAAATTCCATTTTTCAAAGCATTAGCTATGTGTAAAACTTTAGAATTAGAACCATTGGATAAAAACTCATTTACCCCACTTGCAAAACTTCCTGCTAAACCTAATGCATTAATGATTTGATCTTTGTTTAAATCAAGCAAAACACAACTTGCAGCCACACTACCAAAAATTCCTGCTATAGCTGTAGTATGAAAGCCGCATTTGTGGAAACTTCCTTTGCTTGCTATACCCACTCTAGCAGCAATTTCCCAACCAATAATAAAGGCTTTTAAAACTTTCTTTCCATCTTTATTTACGCTAAATCCATAAGTTAAACAAAGCGGGGTTAAAATAGCACTAGCGTGCAAAATAGCTTCAGTATGAGTATCATCAAAATCAAGGGCATGCGCTGCAATAGCATTTACCATCGCAGTATAAATTACATCAAGCTTTTTATCCCCACTCCAAATTTTTTCACTAGGATTTACGCTTAAAGCTTCAAAAGCCTTAGTTGCATTTAAAACACAAGCTTCATTTTTAGCAGCTAGGGCTGTTCCTAGTGCATCAAGCATAAGCTCTTTTGCTCTTTGTTTTACTTCACTAGGAATAGCTTCATAGTCTAAATTTACGATAAATTCGGCTAGTTTTTCACTTAAATACATTTTTTCCTACTTTAGAATTTGTGCATTAGCGATTTTTTCTAAGAACTCATCAACTAATTTTGGTGCATAACCTACATAAGTTGTAGCATCCATTAAAACATCAATGTCTTTTTCACTTAAAACCTTACTTACACGCTCATCTTCAAGTAAAACAACTTTAAAAGTTTTATGATTTTCTATACCTCTCATAGCATTTTCATAAACAATTTCATGTGCATGTTGCTTACCATAATGATCACTCAAAGCAAACATTACACGTTCTGCTAACACAAAGCCATTAAGCGTATCAAGATTTTTTAACATTTTGTCTTTTTTAACTTCTAAATCATCAAAGACAAATTTCATATTTGCTAATACCACTGAAAGCATTAAAAATGCTTCTGGTAAAAGCTTCCATTCCATTTTCCAAACTTGACCATCTCTTTCATGCTCATGTCTTTCTATATCGCTTAAAATTGCAATATTAGCTCTTAGGGCATTACTTACAGTCACTGCGTTTTCACTTACTGCGGGATTTCTTTTATGAGGCATAGTAGAACTTCCTACTTGACCTTTTCCAAAAGGCTCAGCAATTTCATCGATTTCATTATGAGCTAAGATTAAAAGTTGATGTGCAATTTTGTTAAAGGTTGCGTTGATATTACCTAAAACATAACCAAGCTCAATAAAACGATCTCTTGCTGGTTGCCATGAGATGTCAGGAACCTCTAAACCTAAACTTTCTAAAGTAAGTTTTTCTACTTCATTAGCCTTGTCACTTAAGCTTGCTTTAGTTCCCACTGCACCTACGATTAATCCTACATATAATCTTTTTTCAAGTTCGATAATTCTTTCATAGTGACGATTAAGCTCACTTAGCCAAATTGCAACTTTGTGTCCAAAAGTTATAGGTAAAGCTTGTAAAGCTAAAGTTCTTCCCATCATTGCAGTGTTCTTATGCTCTTTTGCGATTTTTGCTAAATTTTTAGCTATATCTTTTAAATCTTGTTTGATTAAAGCCATAGCTTCTTTAAATTGTAAAACTATGCCTGTGTCAATGATATCTTGTGTTGTTACACCAAAATGCACATATTCGCCAAGACCATTTTCACAAGCTTTTTCCAAACCTCTAACAGTAGGCACTAAAGGGTGTTTAGTCTTTTTAAACTCAGCAAAAATAAAATCCATATCCATAAATTTATAATGAGCTTTTTTAGCTATTTCTATAGCTGCTTCATTAGGGATAATGCCAAGTTTTGCTTGAGCTTTTGCCAAGGCAGCTTCTACATCAAGCCATTTTTGAATTCTATTTTCTTCACTAAAAATAGCTCTCATTGCAGGGGTGCTCCAAGAATCTTGAAGCAACCTCATATCAAATACACTCACACCCATGTTTTATCCTTTAAAATTTATTTTTTCAAATGCTTGTTTTAAATCAGCAATCAAATCCTTACTATCTTCAAGACCTATATGAAATCTCACAAAAGGCCCTCTAGCACTCCAATCTGTCGCAGTTCTTGGTGGAGTAGTAACAGTAGCTAAACTCTCATATCCACCCCAGCTTGCACCGATTGAAAAATACTCTAAATTATCTACAAACTTAATAGCTTGTTCTTTAGAAATACCATCTGCAAATTCAATTGTTACCATACCATTAGCACCTTTATGATCGCGCATAAAAACTTCATAGTTTGGATGAGTTTTTAATTTTGGATAAAAAATTGTTTTAACTTCTTTTCTACTTTGTAAAAACCCTACTACCTCATCTGCACTTTTTTCATGAGCTTTCATTCTTACATCTAAAGTTCTCATACCACGAAGCACTAAATAAGCATCATCAGGACTTGTAGTAAATCCTAAAGCTTCTGGCAATTTGTCAAAATTTTTCCATTCTTTTTCATTAATCACTACTATACCCATAGTAACATCTGAATGCCCACTTAGATATTTAGTCGCTGCAATTACTGAAATATCTACTCCAAGCTCAAGCGGATTTAAAAAATACCCACTTGAATAAGTATTATCAATCGCTACTGGTATGTTATGTTTGTGCGCAATTTCGCAAAGTTTTGGTAAGTCTATAATTTCATAAAGTATAGAACCTGGACTTTCACAAAGGATTAATTTTGTATTTGGTTTGATTTTTTCCTCTACATCAGAAGCATCAGCTTTTAGAAAGTCAATTTCTATACCCATTTTAGTTAAAAATAAATCACAAATTGTTCTAACAGGTCCATAAATAGCATCAGTGATTAAAAAATGAGCATCTTTACTAGCATAATTTAAAAGCACCATAGCTAATGCTGCAAGCCCTGTTGGGAAAAGTTGTGCTCTATAACCACCCTCAAGCTCACAAATAAGTTTTTCAAGTTCAAAATTTGTAGCTGTTCCTCTAGCACCATAACTTAAAACACGCTCATTTTTTCTTAGCTCGCGGTATTTTTGCCAAGTAGCATGATCTTTAAAAAGTATGGTTGATGCACGCATTAAGGTTGGATTAACTGATCTTGCTTCAGCGCTTTGATCGCCTCTTCCTAGGTGGATTAATTTAGTTTTATTATTCATTTTAAGTCCTTTTTTACAAATAAACATAAGTCATAATCACATTAACAATAGCAGCTACAAGCATAGGAATAGCTGTTCTTTTTACAACTTGCAATGGATTTACTTTAGCCATAGCTGAAATTGCCAAAATAGCTGGTGCAATAGGTGAAACACATCTACCAAAACCTGTCATGATTTGGATAGGTGCTATCATAGTTATAGTTTCAACTCCAAAAGATTTTGCTATATTTGGAATGAGTGGTGCAAAAGAAAAAAATGCTGCATTTCCTGAACCCATTAAAAATGCACACACAGCAAGTAAAATAGAAACTGCTATGATGATAGCAAGCACTCCAAAACCTGCATCTTTTGCAAAGTCTATTAAAGTATCTACAAAACCAACCGATAAAAGGCCACTTGCAAAAACTTGGCCACAAACGATCAAAGAAACTGTGATTACAAACAAATGCCCCATACCTTTGAAAAATACCATGATAGAATTTAAAGTATCAATTAAACTTTTATAACGAATGATTTCAAAAATAATTGCTATAAAAGTTGAAATCATCATAGCAACTGGCACATTCATCCTAATTGCAGTAGATGAAGCTGCCTTAACTTCTTCCATGGTAGTAAATCCCATTAACACCATTATGCTATCTAAAACACTACTAAAGCCCAAAATTAACACTAAAGGTATAATAGGTAAAATCGCATAAATTCTAGGTGGTTTTTTAAGCTCTTCACTTTTGCCATCATGTTCTGCTAATTCTTTTTCAACATCATCACGGTTAAATGTGAAATTTTCTTTTTTATCAAAATATTTTGAGCAAAAATAAATCGCAATACCCACTGCTATGATAATAGGCACAGTTGTAGGAAGCTGATAATGCACAAAATATACCGCAGGATCAATTTCAGCTGTTTTTGCAGCTAAAATTACATTACCACTTCCTGGGCCATGGTCAATGTATTGACAAATAGCAATAATCGAAAGCGCAGAAAGCTTAGAAACACCTGAACGCACTAAAATAGGGTACATTGTAACCATAAGCAAAAGTGCTAAACCTGCATGTGAAGGTATAAAAAGCACTAAAAACTGGATCACAAAATATGAAACCAACAATAAAACATAAGGTGATTTCACAGCTTTTAAAGGTCTTTCAAATACTTTAAATAAAGCATAACTTGCACCTACATGATCCATATAAGCAGAAAATCCTGCTATACACATTAAAGTAAGTCCAAGACCTGCTAGAGTACTTGACATTTTAGTATTTACTACTTGAAAAATATCAAAAAGACCTAAATGTAAAGATTGTTTTTCATTAATAATTGGAGAAAGTCCAAAAATTCCTGCTAAAGCTAACAAGAATAAACCACTTAAAAGCAACGCCATGTGGGCGTTGATTTTTTTATAGAGCATAAAAACAAGTAAAAATACAGAACATCCTGCAAAAAATAAACCCAACATGCTCTATCCTTTATGAGCAATAACCTCTATCTCCACTTTTGCTCCTTTAGGAAGATCTTTTACCGCAAAAGCACTTCTTGCAGGATATGGAGCTGCGAAAAATTCAGAATAAACCTCATTGAAAGCCAAAAAATCATCAATATTTGCTAAAAAGCAAGTCGTTTTAACTACATTATTAAAATAAAGATTATTTTCTTCTAATATAGCCTTGATATTTAACAATGATTGTCTTGTTTGTTCTTTTACATCTTCACTTTCTATGTTTCCACTTTGTGGATTAATAGGAAGTTGTCCTGAAATAAATAACAAACCATTAGCTTCTCTATAAGCTGAATATGGTCCTATAGCCTTTGGATAATTTGCCATGTATACTCCTTGTGTTTAAATGAAATCATAATATAATATTATCATCATAATAATAAATTGTCAATATTTTTTTATCATAATAATAATTTTTTTTATTGTTGTAAATATTAACAACTTTGATGAAAATATTTTGTAAAATAACAAAAAACAACAAAAAGGTCTAGATCATGGATGAACAACAAAAAGAATTATTTATCAAACTCACTCAATTTTTAGGGCAAGTTCTTGGAGATCAGTATGAAATAGTTTTTCATGTGATTTCACCTGAGGGTTCATATATAGCAGCCATTGCAAATAATCATATTAGCGGAAGGACAATCAATTCTCCATTAACCTCTTTTGCGAGTGAGCTTGTACAAGAAAAAGAGTATTTAAATAAAGATTTTTTATGTGATTACAAAGCAAAGGTTGGAAAGTCTAAGATCGTTACCGGATCAACCTTTTTTATAAAAAACCAAAATAAAATTGTAGGAATTTTATGTATAAATCACGACACCACAGAACTTAGAAATGCTATTAGTAAAATCATAGAACTAGAAAAAATTAATGATTTTAGTGATTTATTAGATATTCACAATCAAAACAACGTAAATTTACACAATGTGAGTAATATAGAAACACTTAGTCATTCTATAGAAGATATTCTAGCTGAAAACATAGACTTAAAATATTTAAATTCAGGATATAGCTTAAGCACTGAACAAAAAGATGAGATTATTAAAAAGCTTCATTCAAAGGGAATTTTTAACATTAAAGGAAGTATACCTATAGTTGCTAAGTCACTTAATATATCAGAACCTAGCGTCTATAGATATTTGCAAAAATTTAAAAATAGCCTTTAATAGCTAAAAAACTATTTGCGATATAAAATAAGCACTCACAACAGCACCAATGATTAAAGCAAAACCTGGTCTTAAATAAGAGTGATTGATCACAAATTTTCCTATTTTTGTTGTGCCTGTTCTATCAAAAGCCACACAAGCTATTTGATTAGCTCCTGGAACTATAAAATCTCCACTCACACAAGGATAAAGCACGATAAGAATTTGAGGAGGAATTCCCAAACTCACACCCAAGGGCATCAAAGCAGCTACTGTTGCAGCTGGAGAAAAAATCACCATAGAAAAGGCAAATAAAGCCACGCCAAATAAATACGGATAATCTTCTACAATATGTGATAAAGAATCACTAAATAAAGGCTTGTAAGCTTCAAAAAATGTCCCTGTCATCCAAGCTATACCAAAAACCCCTACAACGCCTATAAGTCCTGATTTAAATACAGAAGCTTCACCAAGTTTATTAGCAGGAACTTTAGCAAAAAGCATAATTAAACAAGCTGTTGCAAGCATGATCATTTGAATTAAATTTGGGGTAGAAAGTCTTTCTATTTTACCATTTGCAAGCTCATAGTGAGGTAACAAATTTGTAAAAGTCCCAAAGAAAATAATGGTTAAAATCCCCAAAGCAAATATCAATAAAGCTCTTTTTACTTTAGGATCTGTTTCTTGTTTATCTTCTTGTTTATCTTGAGTTAAAAACTGATATTCCCCTGCTCTTACTCTTCTTTGAAATTCCTCATCTTGCTCAAGCTCTTTTCCTCTTTTAAAAACACTCAAACAAGCACATACAACACCAATTAAAAATGCTGGCATTACCACAGCTAATATTTGAACAAGTCCTACACCACTAATGGCTAAAATGGCTACCATACCTGCAGTGGCTGCACTCATAGGAGAAGCTACCACTGCAATACCTGCTGCTATAACTGAAACCGAAAGTGGTCTTTCAGGACGAATTTTAGCTTGAGCAGCTACTTCAGCAATCACTGGATAAATAGAAAAAGCTACATAAGTAGTACCACAAAATATTGTAAATGTGGATGTGATTAATGGACCCATAAAAACAATAGCTTGAGGTTTTTTCTTTAATGCTTTTTCAGCTATTTTTACTAGCAAATCAAGCCCGCCTGCGCTTTGCAAAACACTCACGCAAGTAATCACAGCAAGTATAATAAACACAACACTCACAGGAAGTGAAGCTGGTTGCATACCAAAAACTAACACCAAAATACACATACCAAGCCCACCTGCAACCCCAAGTCCTATACCACCATATCTACCACCTATGGCTATCATAGAAAAAATAATAAAAAGTTGAAGTATAAAAATAATATCCATCTAATCTTCGCCCTTATTGTTTATTTTTTACATTTATCCAACAATTCTTTTGCATGTTCAATTTGCTCTAATACAACTTTAGTTCCTGTACCACCATAAGAAAGTCTTGCGTCTATACAAGTTTCTAAAGCAATTGCTTCATAAATATCTTCTTGGATATTTTCATTAAATTGATGGAATTCTTCCATGCTAAGCTCTTCAAGCATTTTTCCGTGTTTAATACAATAATTCACAGCACCACCAACTATACTATGAGCTTCTCTAAATGGTATATTTTTTCTTACTAAATAATCAGCCATATCTGTAGCATTTGAAAATCCTTTTGCAGCTGCTGCTCTTGTATTATTAGCATTTACTTGCATTTTTTCTATCATAGGAGTTATAATTTTTAAACTTGCCATTAAAGTGTCCATAGAATCATAAACTTGAGCCTTATCTTCACTCATATCAGTATTATAAGCTAATGGAATACCTTTCATAATAGTTAGCATTGCCATAATATTACCATACATTCTACCTGTCTTACCACGCATTTTTTCGGCTACATCAGGATTTTTCTTTTGAGGCATTATGCTTGAACCTGTACAAAAATCATCACTTAATTCTATAAAATTAAAATCTTGACTTGAAAAAAGTATAAGCTCTTCACAAAAACGACTAAGGTGCATGAAACACATTGCAGCAATAGCAGTAAATTCAACCATGTGATCTCTATCACTTACACTATCAATGCTATTTTCTGTTGGTTTAGTAAAGCCTAGTTCTTTGGCACAAAAATGTCTGTCTATATTAAATGTAGTTCCACCAAGTGCAGCTGCTCCTAAAGGACACTCATTCATTCTTTTATATAAATCCTCAAAACGAGAATAATCCCTACTTAACATCCAAAAATACGCCATAATCCAATGTGAAAAAAGCACTGGCTGGCCCGTTTGCAAATGCGTATAACCTGGCATAATAGCTTTGATATTTTTTTGAGCTTGATGGACGATTTCTTCTTGCAAAGTAGTAATTTGAGTTAATACTTCTTTAATAACTGCTCTCATATGCATTTTTGAATCAAGAGTAGTTTGGTCATTTCTACTTCTTGCGGTGTGAAGTTTTCCACCTACTGGACCTACGATTTGTGTCATTCTTTTTTCTACAGCCATATGAATATCCTCATCAGCTATATCAAACACAAAAGTACCATTTTGAATTTCTTCTCTAACTTGTTCTAAACCCTTGATGATAGTTTTTGCTTCATCTTCTTTTATAATACCTTGTTTTGCAAGCATAGTGCAATGAATTATACTACCTTGTATATCAAAAGGAGCAAGTCTTGGCTCAACTGGTAATGAAGCAGTATATTCTTCAACTAATTTATTTGTAGGTAAATCAAAACGCCCACCCCATAATTTTTCTGTTTTGTTAGACATTTGTTATCCTTTCATTAAAAAATTAGGGGTAATTTTATTTGAATTTATTTTAATTTAGCTTAAATTTTTTATTTCTATAATAAAAAATTTTAAAAATTTATAATTTAATAATAAAATTTTTTGATAATTTTAAATAAATAAAATATATTTTTAATATATTATAAATTATTAACTATTTTTTGAAAATTTTTAATACACTAAAAGCTATTTTTTTAAGAAAACTTTTTTTAGAATTCTTTGTTAAAAACTCTACTATATCTCTATGCCCAAACATCAACGCAAAAGTAAAAGGTGTCATACCAAGACCATTGTTTTCATCAATATTTGCTCCATGTTCTACCAAAAGCTTACACATAGGTAAATATCCTTTAAAACACACCCCTGCTAATGGAGTTTGCCCTCTATCATTTTTCTCATCTACCCTAGCATTATTTTCTAGTAAAAACTTAGCACATTCATAAGCATTATGATAACTTGCAAGCATTAAAAGACTATCGCCTTTATGATTTTTTAAATTCACACTCAAACCTGCTTCTATCATAGTCTTTAAATTTTGTAAATCATTTTTTCTTGCGTAATCAAAAGCCATAGTGCAAAGCTCTTGAATTCTTTTTTCTTCTTCATTACTAAACATATTTTTCCTTTATAATCTTTAGTTTGCCACTTTTAAAGTGGCAAGTAAAAATTACATTTTCAAAGCTTTTTTAACACCATTTGCATATTCACTTGAAATTTTTTCAAAATGACTTAATGCTCTAGCAATAATTTTTTCATCAACCCCACTCATAGAAGCAGCGATATTTTTAAATAACTGCTCTTTTTGATCTTGATTCATTATATCAAACAAGGCTCTTGGTTGGGTATAAAAATCATTATCAAGTGGAGCATATCTTTGCGCATTACCTTCAAGTGCTAAGTCAGGCTCTAGGTAATTTTTATCTTCTTTTGGACTATCATCATAACTATTTGGTCCATAATAAGCAAGGCCATTTTTGTAAGTGTCAAAATTCATAGCACCTGCTACATTATAAGTATTTACTTCACTTTTTGCACGATTAACTGGTAATAAATGATAATTTGTCCCTATGCGATATCTGTGTGCGTCAGGATAAGAAAAAATTCTAGCTTGCAACATTTTATCAGGACTAAAACTAATACCAGGAACAATATTGCTTGGACTAAATGCAGCTTGTTCTACTTCATTAAAGTAATTTTGTACATTTTTATTAAGTACTAATTCGCCTACTTCAATTAAAGGCACAATACTATGTGGCCAAACTTTAGTTAAATCAAAAGGATTAAAACCTAATTTTTCTGCTTCATCTTCTTTTAAAACTTGAATTTGGAAAGTCCATTTTGGAAAATCTCCTTTTTCAATAGCTTCATATAAATCTCTTTGATGACTTTCTCTATCATTTGCTATTAAATTTGCCGCTTCTTCGTTGGTTAAATTTTTAATACCTTGCTTGGTTTTAAAATGAAATTTCACCCAAAATCTTTCGTTTTTATCATTAATCAAACTATAAGTGTGACTTCCAAAACCATGCATATGACGATAGCTTGCAGGAATTCCTCTATCACTCATTAAAATAGTAACTTGATGTAAGCTTTCAGGACAAAGGCTCCAAAAATCCCATGCAGCATTATTGCTTCTTAAATGAGTTCTTGGATCTCTTTTTTGAGTGTGGATAAAATCAGGAAATTTATATGCATCTCTTATAAAAAATGTCGGAGTATTATTACCTACTAAATCCCAATTTCCTTCTTTAGTATAAAATTTAATAGCAAAACCTCTTACATCTCTTTCTGCATCAGCTGCACCTGCTTCGCCTGCAACGGTTGAAAATCTTATAAATAAAGGTGTATTTTCTCCAAGCTGTAAAACTTTTGCCTTGGTGTATTGAGAAATATCTTTAGTGATTTTAAGCTCCCCATAAGCACCGCTCCCTTTTGCATGAACAGTTCTTTCTGGAATTCTTTCTCTATTTTGATGGGCAAGTTTTTCTAACAAAATATAATCTTGCATTAAAAGTGGACCCTTAGCACCTGCGCTTAATGAATTTTGATTATCGGCTATGATATTTCCGAAATCATTGGTTAGTTTTTTCATCTTTTCTCCTTTTTATAAATAATAATTTTTATTATTTGATAAATTATATCCCTATATTATTAAAATAAAATTAAACAATAAAAATCATTATTTTTGAAAAAATAATCTTTTTTTAAGCATAATTATTTTTATTTTGTATTAAAATTGTTGAAAAATAAGAATAAGTACTCTTATTTTAAATATTTTTACTACAAAATTAATAAAACAAGGAGAGTTTAATGGATAAAGAAACAAGAACTTACTATATTAAATTAGTGAAATTTCTTGCTGATGCTTTGGGAAGAAATTATGAAATAGTTTTGCATGATGTAAGTGAAGATGGTACTAATATAGCAGAAATAGCTAATAATCATATTAGCAAAAGAACTATAAATTCACCTCTAACAGGCTTTGCTATTGAAATGATTAAAAACAAAATCTATTTAGAGCGTGATTATATAACACATTATAAAACTTCAGCTAAAAGCTCACAAGTAATGTCAGGCTCTACTTTTTTTATTAAAAAAGATGAAAAACTTGAAGGTTTGCTTTGTATTAATCATGATACTTCAGCATTTAAAAAAATCTCTGATGAAATTTTAAATCTTGGAAATATTTATGATAATTCTTATGAAAGTCCTGAACAAGAAAATAAAGAATACATAAAACTTGATTTAGAAGAAATCGTTGAAGATATTACGGGGATAGATATTGAAAGTTTTAAAAATAAAAGTTTAAAACCGAAGGAAAAACAAAAAATGATAGCTAGTTTATATGAAAAAGGCGTATTTAATGTAAAAGGTGTTATTCCTAAAGTTGCGGAGCTTTTAAATATTTCAGAACCTAGTGTTTATAGACATTTACAAAAGATTAAATAATCATAATTTAAAAAAAATATAATTTTTGATACAATAACATTTTAAAATTTTATAAAAGGAAAAATATGGCTGATGATATGATGGATGAACAAGGTGAATCAAAGAAAAAAGGCGGGAATACTTTAGTAATCATTATCGTTGTATTTTTATTTGTATTTTTACTTGTTATTGTAGGAGCAATTGCTTATCTAATGTTTAGTGGCGGCTCTGAAGAAAATCCTACCCCGCAAACCGAAGAAAGCGCACAAGTTGCACAAGCTCCTAAAAAAACAAATGCAGTAGCAGCTAGAGGGAGTGATTATGCAAATATTGGCGTGATGTATCCTTTAGCACCTTTTACGCTAAATTTATTAAGTGATGGTGGATCAAGATATGTAAAATGCACCATTCAACTTGAACAAAATGTTGAAACATTAACTCCTGAACTTGATAAAAAAGTTGCTATTATTAGAGATATTATCATTAGAACTTTAACATCAAAAACCTTTGAAGAAGTAAGCACTACAAAGGGTAAAGAAAGATTAAAAGATGAATTAACCGGCAAGATCAATGAAGTTTTAACTGATGGTTTTATCAAAAATATTTATTTTACCGACTTTGTAGTATCTTAATGATAGGCTGTGACATAGTCGTATGCTCTCGCATAGAAAAAATTTATGAAAGACATAAAATGCTTTTCTTAGATAAATTTTTGTCCAAGAAAGAGCAAAGTTATATAAAAAATACCAACACTCTAGCCGGATTTTGGGCTATTAAAGAAGCTGCCTCTAAGGCTTTGGGGGTTGGAATTTCTAAAGAATGTTCTTTTTTTGACATCATCATCTCTAAGGATGATAAAAATGCTCCACACATTAGTTTTTCTCAAAAAGTCATGCAAGAATTCAAAATTAAATCAGCAAGTGTAAGCGTAGCACATGATGGGGGTTTTGCTATAGCAGTAGTAGCTATAGAAACTAAGCAAGGTTAAAACCTTGCTTACATATAAAGCCCGCCATTGACTTTTAAAATCTCTCCTGTGATATAAGAAGAATGATCACTTAATAAAAATGCCACAGCTTGAGCTACTTCACTAGCATCTGCAAAACGCTTTAAAGGGATATTGTTAATATAATTTTGTTTAATCTCATCACTTAAAACTTCAGTCATATCACTTTTTATAAAACCTGGGGTAATGCAGTTATATCTTATATTTCTTGCTGCGCCTTCTTTAGCAAAAGATTTTGTTAGAGCTATCATACCGCCTTTACTAGCACTATAATTAGTTTGGCCTGCATTTCCCATTTCTCCAACTATAGAAGCGATATTTACAACCGCACCAAAACGCTTTTTACTCATAGTTTTTAATGCCTCTCTACAACCTAAAAAACTTGAATTTAAATTAGCATTAATCACTGAAGAAAAATCATCCATACTCATTCTAAGTGCTAATTTATCATTAGTAATACCTGCATTATTAACTAAATAACTAAGCTCACCATCACTTTCTACTATAGTTGCAATAGCGCTTGTAAATTCTTCTTCAACACTTGCATCAAATTTAATCACAGCCGCACAACCACCACTTTTTTCTATCTCTTCTTTTAGTGCATCAGCAAGTTCAGGCTTACTTCTATAATTAATCCAAACTTTTAAGCCATAACTTGCTAATTCTTTGGCTATTGCTGCACCTATACCTTTACTTGCACCTGTTATTAAAACATTTTTTCCACTAAATTTCATTGTTCTCCTTTAAATTAAAATAAAGCCTCATCCATTTCTTTTGGGATAGGTAAGTTTAAAATTTTAAGCACACTTGGTGCTATATTACTAAGCCCCATGCCTTCTTTAAGCTTTTCTACTCCTTTAGCTTCGACAAAAGCAAAAACATCAAAGGTTGTGTGATTAGTGAGCATATTTTCTTTTTCATCCCTCATCGCTTCACAGTTTCCATGATCTGAAGTAATAATAAAAGCATAATCATGCTCTCTTGCTTTAGCAATAACCCTACCTAAACACTCATCTACACATTCAACCGCACTAATCGCAGCTTCAAAATCACCCGTATGTCCTACCATATCACCATTTGCAAAATTTACTACGATAAAATCCATACCACTTTCTATACCCTTAAGCACCTCATCTGTGACTTCTTTAGCACTCATTTGAGGTTTTTCATCGTATGTTTTTATTTTAGGACTTGGAATTAAAATTCTTGTTTCATTACATTCTAATTCTTCTTTTCCCCCATTAAAGAAAAAGGTTACATGAGCATATTTTTCTGTTTCAGCTGTGTGAAGTTGGCTTAAATTTGCATTAGCTATCACAGAAGCTAAAGTATTATTTAACTCTTCTTTTTCAAACATCACAGGTAGTTTAAAACTCTCATCATACAAACTCATAGTAATGGCATTTTTTATAAGCACTTCTTTTGGAAATTCATTAAAACTTTCTTGGGTTAAAGAAGCGACTAATTGACGCATTCTATCATTTCTAAAATTGATAAAAATCACACCATCTTCAGCCTTAATTCCATCAAAGCTTTGACTAATAACTGGGGTTAAAAACTCATCCGTGATATTTTCATCATAGTTTTTTTGTATAAATTGCATAAAATCATCACACTTTGGTGCCTTAGCAAATAAAGTATCATAATAAGACTTAACCCTATCATAGCGCTTATCTCTATCCATAGCATAAAATCTTCCCGATAAAGAAGCAAAATTAACCCCTTCTTTTTCGCAAAATTCCTGTAAAGATTTTATAAATTCTAAACCTGAATTTGGAGGACAATCTCTACCATCACTAATTGCATGCGCAAAAACTTCTTTATTTTCTTGCCTACAAATTTTTAAAAGTGCATTAAAATGTGTATGCATAGAATGCACCCCGCCATCACTATAAAGCCCTATAATATGCACTCTTTTGCATTTTTGCAATAATTCTTTTAAAGCCTTATTGTCTTTTAAAGTGTCATTTTCTATGGCTTTATTTATCTTGACTAAATTTTGATAGATTATGCGTCCACTACCTATACACATATGCCCTACTTCGCTATTACCCATTTGACCTTCAGGTAGGCCAACTGCCAAGCCACTTGTTTTTATCAAAACATTAGGGGTATTTTCAAAAAGCTTATCATAAGTTGGCTTTTTAGCATGAAAAAAAGCATTATAGTTTGAATTTGTATTATGTCCTATACCATCTGTGATTATCAAAATACATTTTTGACTCATTTTTTACTCTTTTTTATAATTTATTTATGTGATTTTACTAAAATTATGCTTTTAAAAAACAAATACAAGGTTAAAATTTTGCTTTATCTTACAGAATATACAAATTATATGTTTTTTTCTTATATTAGCGTGCGTGCTGGTTTTGCATTTTTTATTGCTTTATTTTTGAGTTTGTATTTAATGCCAAAATTTATCAAATGGGCTCAAAATAAAAAAGCAAATCAACCTATTTATGAATACGCTCCACAATCACACCAAGCTAAATCTCATACTCCTACTATGGGTGGGCTTGTTTTTATCTTTGCTACTATCATAGCAAGTGTTTTAAGCGCTGATTTAAATAATAGTTTTGTAATCGTTGGATTATTATGTTTAGTACTATTTTGTACTATAGGCTTAGTTGATGATTTGGGGAAAATTTTAAAAAAAGACAATCACGCAGGATTAAGCCCAAAAATGAAACTACTAGGGCAATTTAGTGCTGCTTTTATCTGTGTTGGATTATTATATTTATTTGATATAAATACTGAATTTTATTTACCTTTTTACAAACATGCTATTTTTGATGGTGGTATGTTTATGTTGTTTTTATGGATTTTAGTTATTATATCAAGCTCTAATGCTGTAAATTTAACCGATGGGCTTGATGGTCTTGCAACCGTGCCTTCTATATTTTCTCTTTTAAGTCTTGGTGCTTTTTTGTATTTAAGTGGAAATGCTATTTATAGTTCTTATTTATTCTTACCTAAAATTCAAGGTCTAGGAGAACTTGTGGTAATAAGTGCGGCTTTAGTTGGTGCACTTATGGGATTTTTGTGGTATAACTGCTATCCTGCACAAGTTTTTATGGGAGATAGTGGGAGTTTAAGCATAGGGGCGTTTTTAGGCTATCTTGGTATAGTAAGTAAAAATGAAATTTTGCTTTTGCTTATAGGCTTTGTATTTGTTTTAGAAACTATTTCAGTGATTTTACAAGTAGGAAGTTTTAAAATCTTTAATAAAAGAGTATTTAAAATGGCACCTATTCATCATCATTTTGAAAAAATAGGTTGGGTGGAAAATAAAATCATCGTGCGTTTTTGGATGATAGCCTTGCTTGCAAATATCATTGCATTAATTAGTATAAAGTTAAGATAATGAAAATTTCACTTTTTGGATACGGAAAAACAACTAAAGCTTTTGCACAGCGTTTTGGAAATTGCGATATTTATGATGATCATTTTGCAAGTATAAGTAAAGATGAATTTAACAATACACTTTTACCGCCTTGTGAATTTGATCCTTTAAAAAGTGACTTAGAAATTCCAAGTCCTGGCTTTCCAAATGATCATTCTCTCATACAGCAAGCAAAAAATTTAAGCAGTGAGTATGATTTTTTTTATGATGGCATGCCAAAAAGTGTTTGGATAAGCGGAACAAATGGCAAAACCACCACCACCCAAATGACACATCATCTTTTAAAACACATCAATGCACAAATGGGAGCAAACATAGGAACTCCTTTAGCACAAATGGATATTAGTGCTAAATTATGGATTTTAGAAAGTTCATCTTTTTCGCTTTTTTACACCAAAGTAGCTAAACCTGAAATTTATGCACTTTTACCTATCACGCCTGATCATCTTTCTTGGCACAAAAGCTTTGAAAATTATGAGCGAGCAAAGCTTAGTGTGCTTGAAAGAATGAATGAAAATGATGTGGTAATTTTACCTAAAAAATACGAGGCTTATCCAACTCATGCTTATGTTATAAGCTATGAAGATGAGCAAGATTTAGCTAAAAAAATGCAAATTGATTTAGAAAAAATTCATTTTAAAACCCCATTTTTACTTGATGCACTTATTGCTTTAAGTATAGAAAAAATCATACTAGATCGTTGCTCTTATGAGCTTTTAAACAAGTTTAAAATAGAAAAAAATAAACTTGAAGAAATATTTGATCATAAAAATAGACTTTGGGTAAATGATACTAAAGCAACTAATCTTGATTCTAGTTTAGCTGCTCTTAAACGCTATAAGGATAAAAAAATTCATCTTATCATAGGTGGGGATGACAAGGGAGTGGATTTAAGCGCTTTATTTGCTTTTATGAAAGAGCTTGATATAGAGCTTTATGCCATAGGAAAAAGCACCAATAAAATACTTGATTATGCTAAAAATGCTAATTTAAAAGCACATTTTTGTGAGTTTTTACCTAAAGCAGTAGAAAAAATCAATCAAAACTTAACTAATGATGAAGTAGCCCTACTAAGCCCTGCTTGTGCAAGCTTAGATCAGTTTAAATCTTATGAAGAAAGAGGAGAGCTTTTTAAAAAATGTATTCAAGAATTAAGCTAAATCTTTTTGAATGCAAAATTTTAAAAACTCACATAAATTTATAAATTTATTGCTTGGTTCTTTATTTTTATGATAAATCAAGCAAAGCTCTCTTGAAATTTTAAAATTTTTTAATCTTACTTCAAATAAACTTTTAGCTTCAAGCTCTTCTTTAACACTAAATTTAGGTAAAACTGCTAAAAATTTACCTTTTTTAACCAACTCTTTTATCATAGCAGTTGAGTTTAACTCATAAACCAAATTAAGCTTTACATCTTTAGGTAAAGCATTTAAAAACACTTCTTTTGCACCTGAACCTTGCTCGCGACTTAGCCATTTAAAATCCTTTAATTCATCTATGAAAAATTCTTTTTTCAAGTCATTTTTACTCACTACAATAAGCTCATCATCACAAATTTTAATCTTTTTTATATCCTTATCTTTGCAAATTCCTTCAATCAAACCTATATCTATTTCTTTATCTAAAATATCTTTGATAATATTTTGACTATTATCCAAAGACAAATTTAACTTGATATTTTCCGCCTTTTGATCTAAAAAAGTTCCTAGTAAATAAGTGCCTACATTTTGACTAACTTTCATACTTATTTCATAGCTTTGATCATCTTGCATTGCTTTTTCTATGCGTTCAAATTCTAAAATCAAAGGAGTGATTTGTTTTAAAAACACTTTTCCTTTTTCATTTAAACTTAAAAATTTAGCATTTCTATCAAAAAGCTTGGTGTTTAAACTTTTTTCAAGTTCAAATATAGCTAAAGACAAAGCAGATTGAGTTATATTTAATTCTTTAGCACAAGCTCTTAAATTTAAATTTCTACACAAGGCTTGAAAATATTTTATTTGTTTAAAAGTCATAAGCACTCTTTTGATAAATATTTTTAATCATTATATCAAATAAAATTAATTTTACTTATCACAAAAAAATCATTAAGATTACAAAAAACAAAAAAAGGAAAAATTCATGCATAAAAATATATATAAACATAGAAAATTTGAAGCTTTTTTACTGCTTTTTACTCTTGCTTTTTGTGCTTTTGCTATTTCTGAGCTTAATTTTTTTAAAAATCTTGGAATTTCAGCTTTAATCATAGCCGTGATTTTAGGAGCTTTAATAGGAAATTTAGCTCATCAAAATGCAAATTTACTCAAAAAATCAGGAGTTTTAGGCATAGCAACAAAAGAAATTTTAAGACTTGGAATTATACTTTATGGTTTTAGAATTACTTTTAATGATTTAGAAAAAGTTGGATTAAATGGGATTTTGCTAGCATTTTTAGTGGTATTTTCTACCTTTTTTATAGGGCTTTTGTTAGGAAAATTATTCAAACTTGATCTTAAAGAAAGCATACTTATAAGTAGTGGCTCAAGCATTTGTGGAGCAGCTGCTGTGATGGCTAGTGAAAGCATTGTTAAAGGTGGCTCTGCTAAAGTTGGCGTAGCAGTTTGCACTGTGGTTGTGTTTGGAACTTTAGGGATGTTTTTATATCCTTTGGCTTGGAATTTAGGTTGGTTTGATTTTTTTAATTTAAAGCAAATGGGGTATTTCATGGGAGCAAGCTTGCATGAAGTTGCACATGCTGTTGCAGCAGGTGAAGCTGTAAAAGCAGGAGATGGTGCTGTCATAGAAAAAATGATGCGTGTTTTAATGCTAGTGCCTTTTTTGATTTTCTTAAGTCTTTTTTCATTGAAATTTCTAAGTAAAAATAATGAAAAAATCTCCATTAAAGCAAATATTCCTTATTTTGCTTTGTGGTTTTTATTTGCATGCGGTATTAGCTCACTTGAAATATTAAATACAGATTTTGCGCTTAACTATATAAAACCAAGCATGCAAACTATAGACACACTTTTGCTTTCTATGGCTATGGTAGCTTTAGGAGTAAATATCCATAAAAATGTTTTAAAAAATGCAGGTTTTAAACCATTTTTAATGGCATTTTTTCTTTTTATATGGTTAATCTTTATATCAATTAGTTTTATTTTATTATTAAATTTATAAATACATGAAAATTCTTCATGTATTTATTTTATAATCTTTAATCAAAATAGATTAATGTTAGCGAATTAACAATAAAGGTTTTTTAGCCTTAGTTAAAATATCATTTGTCAAACTACCAAATAAAATACTTTTTACCCAGTGATGTGAGTAAGCCCCCATAATCAATAAATCTATATCATTTTGCTCACCAAAATCAAATAAAGCTTGAGTAATCTCTCCACTTAAATGCTGTGTTTGCACATTTAAATTTGCTTCTTTAAAAATTTGACTTACTTGAGCTAATAACTCACAAGAAGCTTTTTCATCTTTAGAAACATTTACTACATAACGCTTTGCTTCTTTAAAAATAGGTCTTTTAATGGCTTGTTCTATGGCCTTTTTAGCTAAATTACTCCCATCATAAGCCATCATTACACTTTTAATCTCTTTAAAAGCAGAATTTACAAGCAAAATAGGCACATTTAAAGCTCTTACTAATTCTTCTGTATGAATACCTATTTTGTTTTTCTTACCTCCGCCTTTTAAACCTGCTATGGCTAATCTTATTTGATCATTGTATTCTTTTAAAACTTCTTCTAAGTCTCCATCTCTTTGCACACTAAAGCATTCTTTTACGCCTTGTTCTTTTGCATAAGCACAAAATTCTTCTAAAATTCTTTGCCCTTTTTTGCAAAGATTTTCATTTTTTTGACTTTGCTCTTCTACCAAATCTTCAATCACACATCCACTAGCACCTATTCCAAAACTACAAGCTAATTCAGCATTAGTAAAATTTGGTTCTATAGTGTATAAAAACATTAAAGGTAAATCTAGCTTTTTGGCTAAATACACCCCATAATGCAAACTTTCCCTACAAGGCTCTAAAACATCCACACAAACTAGAATTTTTTCCATTTAATATCCTTTTGTAGTATTAATCTTGTGCTTTTTGTGCTATTAAAACACCTTCTATAATTTTTTTAATATCCCCATCTAAGATATTATCAACCTGTGAAAAAGCTTCATTTGAGCGTGTGTCTTTGACTTGTTGATAAGGAAAAAGCACATAAGAGCGGATTTGATGACCCCAACCTATCTCACTTTTTTCACTTGAATTTGCTTCATCTTGTTGTTTCATAAGCTCAAGCTCATAAAGGCGTGATTTTAACATTTTAAAGGCTGTGGCTTTGTTTTTGTGTTGGCTTCTATCGTTTTGACATTGCACTACTATACCACTTGGCATATGAGTTATGCGCACTGCTGATTCAGTTTTATTAACATGCTGTCCACCCGCTCCGCTTGCTCTATAATAATCAATCCTTATATCTTTTTCTTCAATTTCTATTTCAATATCATCATCAAGTTCAGGTGAAACCATCACACTAGAAAAACTCGTATGGCGACGCCCTGCACTATCAAATGGAGAAGTTCTTACTAAACGATGAATGCCATTTTCAGCTTTTAAATACCCATAAGCATTTTCACCTTTTACTAAAAAGCTAACATCTTTAAGCCCTGCTTCTTCGCCTTCTTGAAAGTCAAGTGTTTCCACTTTAAAACCTTCTCTTTCACAAAATCTCAAATACATCCTATAAAGCATACTAGCCCAGTCATTACTCTCCGTTCCGCCTGCACCTGGGTGAATGGAAACTATAGCATTTTTACCATCATTTTCTCCGCTTAAAAGCATAGAAATTTCAAGATTTACAATAAGATCTTCTAGCTTGTTTGCATCTTCAAATAAAGCTTCTATGGTATCTAAATCATTTTCACTATTAGCAAGATCAAAAAGCTCACTTGCATCATTTAAAGCATTATTTGCATTTTCATAATTTTTAAGTAAATTTGAAATTTTAGTTTTTTCTTTACCTATAATGCCTGCTTGTTTTACATCACTCCAAAAAGAAGGGGAGTTTTCTAAATTTTCTATTTCTTTTAATCTTGCTTTTATCTCTTCAGGTTTAATAATAGAAGCAATATTTCCAACTTTGTTTTTTAATTTTTTTAAAAGTTCGCTGTATTCGTAATTATCCATAAAAATTTTCTTTCTAATTTTGATATAATTTAATCTTATAATTTTAGCAAAAAATAAAACATTTAAAGTGAGAAATATGCCAAAACTTTTTTTAATGTCTTTAGGTTGTAATAAAAATTTAGTCGATAGTGAAATCATGCTTGGAAGATTAAGTGATTATGAAATTTGTGATGAGCCAAGCTTAGCTGATGTTTTGATTGTAAATACCTGTGGTTTTATAGATAGCGCTAAAAAAGAAAGCATAAATGCGATTTTAGATTTACACGAGCAAAGAAAAAAGGATTCATTGTTAGTTGTAACAGGATGTTTAATGCAGCGCTACCGCGAGGAATTAATGAAAGAACTACCTGAAGTTGATCTTTTTACCGGTGTGGGAGATTATGAAAAAATTGATGAAATGATACTTAAAAAAACTAATCTATTTTCAAATTCTACTTACTTACAAGATAAAAATACCAATCGTGTGATCACAGGATCAAACTATCATGCTTTTATCAAAATAGCTGAAGGGTGCAATCAAAAATGTTCATTTTGCGCTATACCAAGTTTTAAAGGCAAACTTAAATCAAGAAGCTTAGAAAGTATTATAAATGAAGTAAAAGAGCTTGTTAAAAAAGGCTATAAAGACTTTTCTTTTATTGCTCAAGATACAAGTTCGTATTTGTTTGATCAAGGTCAAAAAGATGGACTTTTAAAGCTTATTGAAGCTATAGAAAATATCCAAGGTGTAAAGGCTGCTAGAATTTTATATCTATATCCAACAAGTATTAGCAAAGAAGTGATAGAAAAAATCATTCAATCAAAAGTTTTTGTAAATTATTTTGATATGCCTTTACAACACATCAGTGATAATATGCTTAAAATCATGAAACGCGGAGCTAACAAAGCTAAATTAATCGAGCTTTTAAATTTAATGAAACAAGCCCCAAATTCATTTTTACGCACAGGTTTTATAGTAGGACACCCAGGAGAGAGTGATGAGGACTTTGAAGAATTATGCGCTTTTATAAAAGAATTTGGTTTTGATAGAATTAGTGTTTTTGCTTATTCCAAAGAAGAAGATACCGCAGCTTTTGAAATGGAACAAATTCCTAGTAAAATCATCAATGCAAGATTAAAAGTGATAGAAAAAATTGTTGATGATTGCATAGAAAAAAGCTTTAATCAACAAGTTGGTAAAAAAACCTTAGCATTTTGTGAAGGTCAAAGCTCTGAAGGAGAATTTTTCATCGGTGCAAAAGATTTGCGTTGGGATAGAAATATTGATGGAGAAATTCTCATCAATGAAAGTGATTGTGGAAATTTAGAAATGGGCGAGCTTTATGAGTGTGAAATCACGCAGAGCTTAGATAAAAAACTCATTGCAAAAGCCTTAAGAAAGTTTGATGATTGATAGCAAATATTTAAATCATTTAAAGCAAGGGAAAAATCTTTTAGCATTTTCTCACGGGAGTGATTCTAGTGCTTTATTTTTCATGCTTTTAGAAAAAAATATAGATTTTGATCTTGCTTTTATAAACTACAAAACTCGCAAAAATAGCGATAAAGAAGAGCAAAGTGCTAAAGAATTAGCCAAGCGTTTTCATAAAAAAATTTACATCAAAACCGCACCCAAGATAACAAAAAATTTCGAAGCTTGTGCAAGAGCTTTGCGTTATGAATTTTTTGAAGAACTTTGCAAAAATCACTCTTATGATAATCTTTTACTAGCTCATCATTTAAATGATAAACTAGAATGGTTTTTAATGCAATTTTCCAAAGGCGCAGGACTTAGAGAATTACTTGGTTTTAAAGATATTGAAAAAAGAAAATATTTTACTATCATAAGACCCTTGCTTGAAATTCCAAAAGAAGAAATTTCAAACTACCTAAATGACAACAATATCGCTTATTTTCATGATGAGAGTAATGATGATGAAAAATATTTTAGAAATTTCATACGCAAAAATTTTGCCAATGAGTTTTTAAAGCTTTATCCAAATGGAGTAAAAAAGAGCTTTAAATACCTAGAAAAAGACTTAAAAGAAGAAAATATTTGTGAATTTAAAAATATTTACATTACTCATAAAGATGAAAGTTTAATCGCAAAATGCTTTAAAAAACTTGGAATACTTTTAAGTGCTAAACAAAGACAAGAAGCTTTAAAAGGCGATGGAGTAATTTCGCATAAAATAGGCATTGTTTACATACAAGAAAAAGTTTTGATTTTTCCTTTTGTAAGTTGTGAGAAAATGTCAAAAGAATTTAAAGAAATTTATAGAAAAGCAAAAATCCCTAAACTCTTAAGAGCATATTTATACACAAAAAATATTGATGTAAAAGAACTTATGCAAGCTCTTTTATGATTTCTTCAAAAAGTTCTTTTACTCTTGTTTCTAAAAAGTCTTTAAATTCAGCACTTGTAGCTTCAGCACGCATGATAAGATATGGACTTGTATTAGAAGCACGCAAAAGCGCCCAACCTTCTTTAAAGGTAATTCTAACTCCGTCAATTTCATTACAATCAAGCACATTTTCAAAAGCATTTGCTTTTATTTTTTCTTTAAATTTTTCTATGATTTGAAATTTATTTTCTTCACTAACCTTAAGCTTAATCTCTTCACTTGCATAAAGTTTTGGTAATTCTTTAACTAATTTTTCTATATCAAAACCATTTGCTAAAAGCTCTAAAGTTCTTAAAAATGCATAAATTCCATCATCATAACCAAAATATCTATCTTTAAAGAAAATATGCCCACTAAGCTCTGCTGCTATGTCGATATTTTGCTCTTTCATCATTTTTTTAATATTAGAATGTCCAGTCTTACCCATCATGATAAAACCAAATTTAGCTACCTCATCAAAAAGGTTTTTAGAGCATTTTACTTCACCTAAAACTCTAGGATTTTTTATATTTTTAGCAAATAAATAGCAAAGCTCATCGCCCTTAAATACATAGTCTTTACTTGCTACTACTAAACGATCCCCATCTCCGTCAAAAGCAAAGCCCATTTTTGCATTTTCATTTTCTTTTAGCGCAACTTGCAATGCGTGTAAATTTTCAAACTCTGTTGGATCGGGCGCGTGATTTGGAAAATTTCCATCAGGATTTTCAAATAAAATTTGCGCATTAAGATTTAATTTTTCCACCAAAGGCTTTATAATCACTCCAGTAGCTCCATTTGCACAATCAATAATGATTTTTTCTTTATGGCCCTTAAGATGTGAAAAATGTTTAGCTAAAAAGTCTATGTATAAGCTTTTAATATCATAATTTTCATATCTTAAATCATCATTGATTTCAAGTTCTAAATACTCTTGCACTTTTAAAGAAAGCTTTTTCAAATCAGCACCAAAAAAACTTTCTTTATTAATCGTTATTTTAAAGCCATTGTATTCTTTTGGATTATGCGAACCTGTTATCATGATATTTGCATCAAAAATTTCATCAAAAAATAGACTAAAATACCCCATAGGAGTTGGTGCTAAGCCTATATTGAAAACTTGCATATTAGCTTTATTTAAACCGCTGATTAAATAGTTAAAAAGTTCATTTGCACTATATCTTGCATCATAGCCTACGCTTACTTTCTCACAACCCCTTGATTTCATTTCTAAACCCAAAGCATAGCCTATAGCTTTTACACTTTTTTCATTTAACTCACTTGGGTAAAGCCCTCTTATATCATACTCTCTAAAAATCAAATCTAACATTTTAATCCTTTTGTCTTCTAAGTTCTAATTTTGCTTGTTTTAAACTTTCTTCTATGTTTTCATTTTTGCTTGATAAACAAAGTTTAATTTCTAACTTTACATTTTGTTCTTTAAATTCAAAACAATATTTTTGCATAAAATTTTCAAGCATTTGAAGCTTGCTTTGCACAAAGGCTATATTTTCATTTTCAAATACAATAATAAAATAATCCTTATCATCTTTAAAAACCCTAGCATGTAAAGCTTTTTTTAAAATCCTAGCAAATTCATGCATTATAAACTCGCCCATTTTTGAGTCTTTTTGATGATAAATTTCATTGATATTTTTTACTTCAATCAAGGCTAAATGAAAATTTTCAAGTCCTTGGGCATATCTTCTTAAGGCCTTTAAATTTGGCAAATTGGTTAAAGTGTCAAAAAAGGCTATTTTATAAGCTTTATACACTAAAAATCCTATCAACACCAAAGAAGCAAATTCATAATAACCCAAATCAACACTATTGTAAAATAAAAATTGCACGCTCAAGCCCATATAAGCTAGCAAAAAATGAAAATCATTATTTTTAAAATATGAAAATAATAAAAATATCATTCCTACCCAAAATACACAAAAGCTTAACTCACTAATAGGCTTAAAAAATTGCGTTGAAAGGCCTAAAATTTCACTTGTAATGCTTGCATTAAAATTAGTACTTGTGCTAAGTATTAACGCTACAAAACCCATAAAGGCTAAATACGCAAATTTAATAAAATTAATTCTTTCAAAAACAAGTTTACTATCTTGTAAAAATACAAAAAGCACAAAAGAAAAAGGTAAAAATACCGAGATAAACAAATGCGCTTGATATTCACTTGCCACTAAAGATAAAGCCCTAGCACATAAAATCAACAAAAGCAAGAAAAAAATCTTATTTTGCTTAAAAAAATAAGCTAAAAATAAAGCTAAAAATTCCAAAACAAAACTAAAAGAAGGTAAAAAAGATAATAAAACTAAACTCAATCAAATAACCTTAATTTAAAAATAATTTTAAAAATTATACAACAATTTTGAATTATTTTTTTAATACATATTATAAGTAAAATAAAAATAGAAATTAAAATAAATATGCCTGAAATATGCTTAGTAAAAAATAATGTAATTTATCTTAGATAGTTAAATTTCAAAGCAACAAATGATAACACGAAAAAACTTTTAAAATAAAACTTTATGAAATTAAAAAGCTAATAAATATATTAAAATCATTAAATTGTTTTTATTTAAATTTTGCAATTTCATCTTGTATGGTTTGATTTATCTCAAGTAGCTCTTCATAATTTTTTTTATTTTTTTCCAAAAGTTCATCAAATTTAAAGCCAAGCATAACGATACGATATAAATTAGGTTTGTATTTTCTCCAATTATACAAAGTGCTAACATCAATATCTAATTCATATGCCATATCGCGTTTGCTCTTTTTTGCCATAAGCTACCCTAAATTTTTAAATACTTATGGGCTGATTTTACATTAAAAATTCTTTATTAAAAACAATTGAAATATTCTATGTTTTATTTAATTAATATTGATTATTTCAATATTAATTAAGCTAAATTGTGGAATAATTCAAGTTATATTAAGTTAAGGAGTGAAAGAATGGATGCTACGAGTTTATTTTTATCAATAAAAAATAAATTACCAAAAGAATATGGGTCTTTTAGAAAAAGAATAAGTCGAGGATATAAATATTCTGATCCTATTATGTCAAATGAAGATTTAAAAAAGAAACTTGAAACTTTAAGTTCTGATAAGTTGGATAAAGTATATACAAGACTTCAATACACCAAGCTCAAAAACCCAACTCTAGTCTTTTGGGTTTATAATTTTTTACTAGGTGGTTTTGGTGTTGCAAGATTTTATATAGGTCAAATTGGATGGGGAATTTTTAGATTAGTTTTAACTTTGCTTGCTATGATAATTGGCTTTATTGCTGATTCCTCATATGATTCATTTTGGATAGCTACTTCAAATATAATCAATTATGGTAATTTTGGTATTTGGTTTATAGATTTGTTTATAGTTGGCGTATTGCTTAGAAATCAAAATCTTGAAAAAATTAACTTAATTATAGACGATATAAAATCTTAGTATATTTGTGGAAGAAAATATTCTCAATTTTTACTTATTCAAGGAGATAAAATGAATGAAAAACATGCACCTTTTGAAACAGAACCCACTTTGATTTATGAGAAAAATACTTTTAAAATTGTCGCTGGAAAAACATATACAAATAAAGATGAAAAATTTTGCATAGGTTTAAAATCAAATGATTTTCCTAAAAATTCTTATCTTATATTTCCGCCACAGCTTAGCTTAGATTTATTAAAAAATCTTTTAAGCCAAGATGGGGCTAATAATAGTGAAATTATCAAGTTTATTAAAATAATAACCGAATAAGCAATGAAAAATATTTTATTAAGTTTCATAATGGTTTTGTTATTTACAGGATGTTTTAATAATAAGCCAAAATGCGATGATGAAGTTGTTCAGCTTACATTAAAAAGTATTTTAGATGATGATGAGTGGGTTTATATTGAGTATGGGCTAAGTGAGCAGTCTTTAAAGGCCTTAAAAATAAGCTTAAATGGCATGGATATAAGGGATTTAGAGGCTATATTATCTACCGATACCATTGGAATTTTAAGAGCTCATTTAAAACCTATATTTGACTTAAAAGATTATGCTAATGAAGTGGGTTATACTTCTTTTAGTAGTTTTATAACTCAAGATAGTAATGATAAAAAAACAAGTTTTTGTAGAGCTAGTTTGAAATTAACTTACCCACAAATGCCAGATGATATGAGAGAAAATTATGCAAGAGGCACTTTAAAAGGAATTATATTTGATGGGGGAGAGCATGAAGTACAAATTTCATATAGTGCTCAATTTAGCGATGATAAAAAACAAGTTTTGTAGAACTTTTGGATTATTAGTTTATTTTGGCAATGAAATTTTATTTTATTGCCAAGCAAAATTTATACTCAATTAATTTCAAGTCTTTTTTTGTTACAATTTCTTAAAAATTTTTATAAGTAAAAATTCTAAGGAAAATTATGGTAGAAATAAAAAATCTCACTATGCGTTTTGCAAATCAACTTTTATTTGAAGATGTAAATTTAAAATTAAACCGTGGTGAAAGATATGGACTTATAGGTGCAAATGGCGCAGGAAAATCAACCTTTTTAAAAATTCTCTCAGGTGAAATAGAATCAAGCAGTGGAGAAATTTGCATAGATCCAAATTTAAAAATCGCAGTGTTAGGACAAGATCAATTTGCTTTTGAAAACTACACTATCAAAGATGCGGTAATGTGTGCAAATAAAAGATTATATGATGCACTAAAAGAAAAAGAAAAACTTTATATGAGTAAAGAATTTACCGATGAAATTAATGATAGATTAAGCGAGCTTGAAATCATAACAGCAGAAGAAGATCCAAACTATGATTGCGAGCTTAGATGTGAAAAAATTCTTAGCTCTTTAAATATTAAAGATTTTAATGCTCTCATGAGCACTTTACAAAGTGCAGATAAATTTAAAGTTTTATTAGCTCAAGTATTATTTTTAGGTGCTGATGTATTATTTTTAGATGAACCTACAAACAACCTTGACTTAGAAGCTATTTCTTGGCTTGAAAATGAACTTTTAAGACATGAGGGAACTTTAGTAGTAATTAGCCATGATAGACATTTTCTAAATAAAGTTTGTACAAGAATTTTAGATGTGGATTTTAAACAAATACGCGATTTTGCTGGAAATTATGATGATTGGTATATGGCTTCAACCTTGCTTGCTAAACAGGCTGAACTCAAACGCGATAAAACCTTAAAAGAAAGAGAAGAATTAGAAAATTTCATACGCCGTTTTAGTGCTAATGCTTCAAAAGCCAAACAAGCTACAAGTAGAGCTAAAGCTTTAGAAAAACTTGAGCTTGAAGAGATTAAAACTTCAAGTAGGCGTGATCCTAGTATAATTTTTAGAACAAATAGAGAAATAGGAAATGAAGTTTTAGAATTAAAAGGTATTAGCAAAGCTTATGATAAAACTTTATTTGAGAATTTAGAATTAAAATTAGAAAAAGGTGATAAAATAGCCTTAATCGGAGCAAATGGTGTTGGAAAAAGCACTTTAGCTAAAATCATTGCATCAAAATTAGAACCTGATAGTGGCCACATCCACCTTGGCGCTACCATAGAAATGGGATATTTTTCACAAGATACGACAAATTTAATCAATGAAAATTTGAAACTTTATGAATGGTTAATGAGTGAAAAATTCAAAGATTTAGATGAAATTCGCAAATGTCTTGGTAGAATGCTCTTTAGCGGAAGTGATCAAGAAAAAATGGCTTCTAGCTTAAGTGGAGGTGAAAAACACCGCTTAATGCTTTCAAGATTAATGTTAGAACGCGGAAATTTCTTGCTTTTAGATGAACCGGATAATCATTTAGATCTTGAAAGTATCATTGCATTAGGTGAAGCCTTGTATAATTTCAAAGGTTGTGTGATATGCATAAGCCACGATAGAGAGCTAATTAGTGCTTTTGCTAATCGTATATGGTTTTTAGAAGATGGGAAATTAACAGACTTTAAAGGAAATTATGACGAATTTTTAGGAGGTTTAGAATGAATTCGTTTAAGATAAAATATGCAGCTGGTTTTGGACATTTTACTCAAAATCACAGAGGTTTTGGCCCAACTATTTATGTAGAAGAAAGTATTGATTTTCAAAGTGAAAAAGATTATTTTGACTATGTTGAATTTTATGAAAAATTCAGCAAAGAAGATGATACTTATTTTCACATTTCATTTTTAGAAGATCGCCCTTTAACTTCTCAAGAATTAGAAAGTAGAAATGCTTATAGAAAACTAAGAGATGAGCGCTGTAACAAAGCTAGAGAAGAGTTTATCAAAAACAATGAAATAGAAGCTGAATACTACCCAACTCATGGTGATTAAGGAATGATTTTTGCTTGTTTTTTCCTTGTAATATTTTGAAAGGAGAAAACATGCAAGTTAACCATGATAATTTATCGGTTAAAGAGTATGGATATGGTCAAAGTAGTGCCTATAAAAGCACTCAAGGAGCTAATGAAGACTTTATGTCTTTACTTAGTCAAAACAATAGCGAAAATTTAAACGAGCAAAGTATAAAACTTGATGAGCTTTTTTCAAAAGCCATGAGTCAAGATCAATTTAGCACAGGAATTTTTAGCTCAAATATGTCAAATATTTATAATTATCGTTTTAGAGGACAAAACGAAACTCCTATGCAAGCTAATATAGAAGAAAAACAAGAGCCCCAAAAAGATATGGTAAAAGATCTTTTAAATTCTTTATGAAAAGAAGTAAGCAAACGCTTACTTCCAAACAAGTCCGCTAAATTCAAACTCTTTTGCAAATTTTTTAAATTCCTCTTCTTCTTTTGTATTAACACTTAAAATCAATTCAACATTTTCTTGAAATTTTTTTTCATATGAAATGTTATTTTTATTTAAAAAATGCTCAAATCTTGCATAAAGATAAAAAGGAATGTTTAAACTTAAAATATTTTTAGCTTCAAATTCTAAAAGCATTGCATTTAAAATAGCTTCATTTGTAGCTTCACTATAAGCTCTTACAAGACCACCTGTACCAAGTTTAATCCCTCCAAAATAACGCACCACAATCACTGCGCAATTAATAAGCAAAGCCCCTCTTAAGACATTCAAACAAGGCATAGCAGAAGTTCCTTTTGGCTCACCATCATCGCTTTTATCTTCTATGATTTGATCAAATTCATTTAAATACCTATAAGCATATACAAAATGCACGGCTTTTAAATGCTCATTTCTTAGCTTTTGCATTAAAGTTTGAAAATCTTCAAAAGGACATAAAAAAGACAAAAAAGTTGATTTTTTGATTTCTATTTTTGCTTGATAAATTTGATCAATAGTTTTCATTTTTTCCTTAAATTAGTTATAATATTTAAATAAAATTATAATCAAAACAACTTATAAAAATTTAAGGATAAACTATGCTTCAAACTTGTATTTTTCCTGCAGCAGGTTATGGTACTAGATTTTTACCTGCTACAAAAACCCTACCTAAAGAAATGCTACCTATACTAACTAAGCCTTTAATTCATTATGGTGTAGATGAGGCTTTAGAAGCTGGTATGGAAACCATGGGCTTTGTTACAGGGCGTGGAAAAAGGGCTTTAGAGGATTATTTTGATATTTCTTATGAACTTGAACACCAAATCGCAGGTACTAAAAAAGAATATCTTTTAAGTGAAATAAGAACACTCATAGATCGCTGCACTTTTACTTTTACAAGACAAAATGAAATGAAAGGCTTAGGAGATGCAGTTTTAAAATCAAAGCCTTTAGTGCAAGATGAAGCTTTTGGAGTTATTTTAGCAGATGATTTATGTGTAAATGAAGATGGAGTAAATGTCTTAGCTCAAATGGTAAAAATTTATGAAAAATACCGCTGCTCTGTTATAGCTGTGATGGAAGTTGAAGCTGATCAAGTTTCAAACTATGGGGTTATAGCAGGAAATGCTGTGGAAGAGGATTTGATCATGGTAAATTCTATGGTAGAAAAACCTGATCCAAAAGATGCTCCAAGCAACTTAGCTATCATAGGAAGATACATTCTAACGCCTGATATTTTTGGTATTTTAGAAAATACTAAAGCAGGTAAAAACGGAGAAATTCAACTAACTGATGCATTACTTTCACAAGCAACTAATAATATGGTTTTAGCTTATAAATTTAAAGGAAAAAGGTTTGATTGTGGAAGCGTAGAAGGCTTTGTTGAGGCGACAAATTATTTTTATGAGAAAAGTAAAAATGCTAAATAATACTTTATTTTTTAAAACCCAAGATTTTAAAAAAATTACCGCTTATGCAAATAGAATGAATGATGAGTTAGAAAGTGGCGATATAGGGTATTATCATTTAGTAGATACAAGCTTTGATTTAATCAAAGAAAGTAAAGAATTTATCGCAACTAAAACTCATATAGAAAATATCGTTTTAGTAGGCATGGGTGGATCAAGTTGTGGGGTTAAAGCTTTAAAAGAGCTTTTATTTGATCAAGTAGAAGAAAAAAAACTTTTCATTATAGATAATACTTCCTCACATACTTTTATCCAAACTATGCAAAAAATAAATCCCCAAAAAACACTTTTCATCATAGCAAGCAAATCAGGCACAACTATAGAAGTGATTTCTTTATTTAAACTCATCATTGCTCATTTTGATTTTAAAAATGAAAATTTACACAAAAATTTTGTGTTTATTACTGATTTTGAGTCAAAACTTCACAAACTAGGAGAAGAATTAAATATAAAATGTTTTTTTATACCTAAAAATGTCGGTGGTAGATTTAGTGTTTTATCTGCTATTGGTATTGTTCCTTTGAGCTTTTGTGGCTATGATACTAAAGCCTTATTAGAAGGTGCAAAAGCTTGTTATGTAGATTTTTTTGAGAAAAAATGTGATCAAATTTTACAAAAGGCTTATCATTACTGCACACATAAAAGTGCGCATATTAATGTGCTTTTTTCTTATGGGGATGCTTTTAAAGGTTTTAATGAATGGTATATTCAACTAATTGCTGAAAGTCTAGGTAAAAAACAAGGCTTTAAACGCATAGGTTTAACTCCTATTGCTTTAATTGGTGCTAGAGATCAGCATAGCTTTTTACAACTTATCATGGATGGACCCAAAGATAAAACTGTTACTTTTTTAAAAATCAAAGATAGTCAAAAATCTCCTAGTATCCCAAATATAAGCTTTAATCATTTACAAAATTGTGATTTTACTAATGAAGTTAATTTACATAATCTTTTAAACGCGCAATGCGATGCAACTATGCATGCATTAATTGCTGAAAATTTAAGTGTTGATGTAATAGAACTTGAGAAATTAGATGCTTATCACTGTGGGTATTTGATGTATTATTATGAGTTATTTACTTCTGCATGTGGCATTATGCTTGGAATTAACACTTATGATCAACCTGGCGTAGAGGTGGGAAAATTAATACTCAAAAATATATTAAGTAAATAAATTTGCTTTATTGTAAAAAAAGAGTATAATGAAAATATAATAATTATTAACATTAAAATTTATTAGATAATAATAATTATTATTTAAGAATTTTATGTTATAATTTTAAAAATAAAAAAAGGAGATAACATGTCAGTAACAAAACAATTATTACAATTACAAGCAGATGCTCATCATTTATGGGTTAAATTTCATAATTATCATTGGAATGTAAAAGGTTTACAGTTTTTTTCAATTCATGAATATACAGAAAAAGCTTATGAAGAAATGGCAGAACTTTTTGATGATTGTGCTGAAAGAGTTTTACAACTTGGAGAAAAAGCTATTACTTGCCAAAAAGTTTTAATGGAAAATGCAAAAAGCCCAAAACTAGAAAATGGTAAAGATTGCTTTACTCCTGTAGAAGTTTTAGAATTTATTAGAGAAGATTATAAATATCTTTTAGCTGAATTTAAAAAATTAAATGAAGAAGCTGAAAAAGCAAGCGATACTACAACTGCAGCATTTGCTCAAGAAAATATCGCAAAATATGAAAAAGTTCTTTGGATGCTTAATTCAACTATCCAAAATACTTGCTCTATGTAAGAATTTATAATGTTTTTTGACTTACAAAGCTTTATTGCTTTAAGTCAAAAAACAAATTTAACTTCCCAAGAGAAACTACTCTTATAAAATTCCAAGTTCGCTTAAGTACTGTTTTATAATTATAGTTTATAGCAACTCAATGTATTTTTAAACAAAAATATATCATTGAAAAATGATCATCACAAAATATTATTTAGATAAGTATTCAGCTCAAGCTTTTATGTAGGAATTTTCACTAAAAAAGCTAAATACTAAAAATCATTTTTACAATATCTATAGTTTAATTTAAAATCTACAACATGAGTTTTAAAATTCTTAACCCATAAGGGCTAAGAATTTAATGTAGATCTTCATTAAGTTTTACAGCTTTTTTATTTAAAGCTGCTATCATCACTCCACTTTGAGAGTCTTGTCTAAAATGCAAGCCATTTAGCCCTGCTAATTCTAAACCTTTGTATATATCTTTGTCAAATTTAAAATCAGGATTGATTTTTTGAAGTTCTTCTTTATTTTTTAAAGCAAATTTAGTCCCTTCTAAAACAGCAATGCCTGCATCAACGATACAATTATCCCCTAAAGGAATTCCCGTAACCGAATTTGCACCCAAAAGACAAGCTTTACCAATGCTAATAGCATTACCACTTGTACCACTTAAAACACCAAGTATAGAAGCACCGCCTCCTACATCGCTACCTTCACCCACAACAGCTGATGAACTAATACGCCCTTCTACCATACAAGCTCCAGTTGTACCTGCATTAAAATTCACATAAGCAGCCCCTGGCATGATAGTAGTACCTGCAGCTAAAACCGCCCCCATTCTTACTTTAGAACTTTCTAAAATTCTAGTATTATCCTCAGGAACAACATGAGCTAAAAATCTTGGAAATTTATCTACATAATCAATCCTTGGATACCTTCCACTCATTTTTAAATCAATCTCATTTTCTCTTAAAAAGTCCAAATCAATAGGCTTATTGTCACTCCATGCAACATTTGGTAAAATCCCAAAAGCACCTGTTAAATTTAAACTTCTCAAAGGTACTTTTTTATTTGAAAGCAAATAAAGTTTTAAATACACACTTTCTAAGCTTTTTGGCGCTTCATCTTCAAAAATACAAACAAAAGAAAAAGCATTTTCTCTAAAATTTTCCTTTGCTGCTTTGATTGCTTCTATATTTTTATGACCTTGCTCTTGTAAAAATGGCGCAAAGCATTCAAGTGCAAAGTCCAAATCTTCTTTAATCAAAGTAGCTACAAACTCACTTTCATTAAAATCAACATCAACCCCTCTTCTAAAAAAAGCTTCAAACATAACAGCTGCAGCGGCATAATTTTGCTCAAAATTAATCACACCAAAATTAGCTTGAAGTTTTTTACTAGGATCAACTTGACTTAGATCAAGTCTTGCTATAGCAAAAGCTTTAGGCTTTTTATAATTAATCCTTTGTTCGATTTGCTTGATTAAATTTAAAAATTCTTCTTTACTTTCTATTGGCATATTTTCCTCCTTATTGCGAGCACGCGCTTTTGCCATTCATTATAGGTTGAATAGCTGAATTATCTACTTTACCTTCTTGATTAACCTTTTCTATAAATTCCCAAATTTTTTCAGCAGCTTGTAAATATCTTTTTGAACTTACACTCTCAGGCATATAAAAACTTACAGGCTTACCGCTATCTCCACCTTCTCTTACACTCATTTCGATAGGAATTTGAGCTAAAACTTCGCACTTATAAGCTTTTGCCATTTCTTCTGTGGTGCCTTTACCAAAGATATCATATTCTTTACCATTATCAGGACATAAAAAGCCACTCATATTTTCTATAATACCTGCAACAGGAATGTGCAATTTTTCAAACATATCTAGCGCTCTTTTGCTATCATCTAAAGACACTACTTGAGGAGTACTTACACACACACCCGCACTCACTGGCACGCTTTGAGCTAGGGTAATTTGTGCATCACCTGTTCCTGGAGGCATATCAAGCAATAATACATCAAGTTCAGGCCAAAGCACATCAGCTAAAAGTTGTTCAATCGCTTTCATGATCATAGAGCCACGCCACATTAAACCCTTACCTTCTTCTATCAACACACCCATACTCATCATATAAACTCCATGAGATAAAATAGGACGAATTTTTTGACCTACAATTTCAGGTTTGCTTTTACTCTCACCTAGCATTCTTGGTATATTTGGTCCATAAATATCTGCGTCCAAAAGCCCTACCCTTTTACCCATTTTAGCCAAAGAAATCGCTAAATTTAAAGTTGTAGTACTTTTACCTACCCCACCTTTTCCACTTGAAATCATAAGGAAATTTTTAATTTGCGGAGCGATATTTTTACCACTTCTTGAATTGCTTTTTTCTTCAGGAATTTTTGGCTGTATGATTTCTAAATTAAGCTCTAAATTTAAATCTTTTAAAACATTTGCAATGTTTAGTCTAAGTTCTTGTGCAATTTGAGCATTAGCCGAAACGATTTCAACTACAATATGAGCTTGTTTTTCATTCAAATCAATCTTTTTTACAAAACCAAAACTTACTATATCTTTTTTAAATCCCGGATATATAACTTGTTTTAGTCTTTCTTCGATTTTTTCCTTCAATTTTTCTCCTTGTTGTTTAAAATGATTAATTCTACTAACTTAAATATAAATTTTGGCTTTTATGGTGTATAATATCGTAACATTAATAAAAAATTAAGGTGTAACAAATGTTAGATATTTCCTTGGTTATGCTATCAGCAGGGGAGTCATCAAGATTTAATGCTCCAGTAAAAAAGCAGTTTTTAAGACTAGGTGAACATCCATTATGGCTTTATGCAACTAAAAATTTAAGTTCTTTTTACCCTTTTAAACAAGTAATTGTTACTTCTGGTAATATTTCTTATATGAAAAGATTTGCACCTGAGTATCATTTTGTTAAAGGCGGTAATACAAGAGCACAATCATTACTTAATGCTTTAAATTTAGTACAAAGTGAATATGTTTTAGTTAGCGATGTTGCAAGGGTTTTGATCTCTAAAAACCTTTTTAATAATATTATAGAAAATTACGATAAAGCAGATTGTATTACACCTGTTTTAAAAGTAAGCGATACAGCAATTTATGCTCAAGAAGTTATCAACAGAGATAAAATAAAACTCATACAAACCCCTCAACTTTCGCGCACAAGTATGCTCAAAAAAGCTTTAGAGCAAAATGCAAATTTTACCGATGATAGCACAGCAATACAAGCTATTGGTGGTAAGATTTGGTATGTACAAGGTGATGAGTTAGCTAAAAAAATTACCTTTAAAGAAGATTTAAAAAGCTTAAATTTACCAAAACCATCTTGGGAAATTTTTAATGGAAATGGCTTTGATGTACATGAATTTGGAGAGCAAAGAGCCTTACTTTTAGGCGGAGTAAAAGTACATGAAAATATGGGCTTGAAAGCTCATTCTGATGGAGATGTGCTAGCTCATGCACTAATTGATGCGCTTTTAGGTGCAGCAGGACTTGGAGATATTGGAGAACTTTTTCCAGATAATGATATACAATATAAAAACGCAGATTCTATGCTTTTATTGCAAAATGCTTATACTTTGGTGCAAAATTATGGATTTGAGCTTGTGAATGCTGATATTACAATCATTGCACAAACGCCCAAGATGAAAGATTTTAAAGAAGATATTGCTTTTAATATAGCCAAAATATTAAAAGTAACACCAAATAAAATCAATATCAAAGCCACCACCACAGAGCATTTAGGTTTTGTAGGAAGAAAAGAAGGAATTGCTGTTTTAGTAAGTGCGAATTTAAAATATTTTGATTGGATGAAATTATGAAAGTTTTAATAGTAGAAAATGAATTTTATTTAGCCCAAAGCATAGGTTCAAAACTTAATTCTATAGGTTATGATTGTGATATTATTGCAAATGTTAATGAGCTTGCTCATCATGATTATGAAATCATTTTGCTTTCTACTAGTATGGCTAATTTTGAACATATTGTAGAAATTTTTAAGCATAAAATTATTATTTTACTTATATCTTATATAAGCTCAGATACAGTTTTAGCGCCACTAAAAGCCGGTGCGAGTGATTATATACAAAAGCCTTTTATGATAGAAGAATTAACGCGAAAAATCAAACATTTTCAAGAATTTAAGAAAATAAATATTTTAAATCATACTTATCAGTCTTATTTAAAACATAAATTTGAGACAGCCAAATTACCAACTTTTGATTATAAAAAATTCAAATTACCTTTAATTTTAAAAACTAATAATCAAAATTTTGCAGATCATTTTGTATTTAACTATACCAATGAGCATAATGTCGCAAATATTTACATAGATCTTTCACATCAACAAAATTTAGATAAAATCTTTAAAGATAATTGTTTATACTATCTTGTAAATTTCCAAACTCTAAAATCATCAGACAAAGAAAAAGTGTTAAACCTTGCTTTAAAAAAAGCTGTTATTATACATACAAGTACAAATGTTGAACATAGTGATTTTCAAATTTTAGAACTAGGCGAGGATGAGAAAAACTTCGAAAGTAATGGAATTTTAACTATTGATGATTATGTTAAACATATTATCATTAGTTATCAAAATGTCTTTCCTGATACAGATTTGTCAAAAAAATTAGGAATTTCTAGAAAATCTTTATGGGAAAAAAGGAAAAAATATGGCATTACAAAGAAAAAATAGTATTACAATCTCAGAAGAAGAATACGAAGTTTTATGTTTTATCAAAGAAGGAGTTTTTGGTTCTTTTACAAAATTAATGAATCAAAAAGAAAGAGATGAAGTTATAGCCACAGGAATGATACATAAACAAAAAATTCCTTATACTCTCACCTTTGCACCTGCAAGTACAAAAGAAAATAATACTACTTTAGAAAATGCAAAAGTTGGCGATAAAATAGACTTTATTTGCAATGATAAACCCATAGGACATATCATTTTAGAAAGCAAATTTGAAAATGATAAAAATAGCAATGATATTTTTAGACCTAATGCTTGCTTGATCCAAGATTTTGGAAAAATTTGTATAAGTGGCGAATTTGAAATTTATCACAATAATATCAAAGCCATTAAAGAAGATTTTGAAAAAATCAAAAAAAGATTAAATCCTTCTAATATCACAGCCATTGTTTCAAGTTTTGATCCTTTTCATAGAGCACATGAGAGAATTTTAAGATGGGCTATAGAACAATCTGATTTAGTGATTATTTTCCTTATAGAATCCTATGAAAACAACGGATTGAGCTTAAAACTCAAAAAGCGTTGTTTTGATGTTTTTGCGCAAAATTACTTACCATCTTCTAGAGTTTTACTTATACCTTTACATAATATCAAAATTTTTGCCTCGCATTTAAACCCTGTGCTTGAGTGTGCTTTGGCTAAAAGTTTTGATTGTAATAAACTTTTTGTAGGACAAAATCATGCAGGACTTGGGATGTATTTTAATCAAAACAGAACCTTTACCGTGCTTGATGATTTTGCAAAAGATTATAATATAGAAGTTACCATACTTCCTGAATTTGTATTTTGTGATGAATGTAAAATGGTAGTAAGTACCAAATCATGTCCCCATGGAGCTCATCATCATATGAAATACCATGGTGATTCTTTAAAAAATTTACTTAGACTTGGTATCATTCCACCAGCAGTTTTTATAAGAAGAGAAATTTCAGCTTTGATTTTATCTGAGCTTTTCCCAAATCGCTTTCATAATAAACAAAATATCTATAGTAATCTTTTCCCTACACATGGTATTTTAGAGTATCGAAGCGATAAAGAATTTTATGAGCAACTTATAAAACTTCATCAAATGTCATATATGGTGTAATCATGCAAAAATTATTTTTAACTTTTTTTTATTCAGGTAGTGTTAATAAAGCTCCAGGAACCTTTGGTACAATAGCAGCGCTAATCCCTGCTTTTTTTATTTTAAGGTATTTGGGCATAGGAACTTTAATCTTGCTTGCAATTTTACTTTTTTTAATCTCTATAAAAATCATCGATCAATATGAAAAACAAACAGGCATACACGATGATAAGCATATTGTAATAGATGAAGTTGTTGGGGTATTTTTAGCCTTGGCAATTTGCGGACAGAGTGTTTTTACTTTTTTGCTTTCTTTTGTTTTATTTAGATTTTTTGATATCACAAAACCTTCTATCATAGGTAAAATTGACAAAAAAACTAAAGGTGGTTTGGGTGTAATGCTAGATGATGTTTTAGCAGGAATTTTCGCAGGATTATTTAGTGCAGTGATTTATGGAATTTTACTTAAATTTGATCTTTTATGGTTTGATATAAGCATTATGGAGATATTTTAGCTTTAAAAACACAGTCTAAAGTAACTATAAACATACCGAAAATAGGTAAAACAAGAAAGATGTGAAGATTGTGGAGCAATTGTTGATATGACTGAATAAGATCAACTTATCAAATGCAATATAATTTTTCTAAGACAAGATTTGCTTAATCTATCTTAGAAAAACCTCAACCGCAATTTTCTTATTTTTTATTGCAAAAGAATAATTTTAGTTTTTTTAAAAGAAGTTAGTATAAAGGGTGCAACGCCAAAGGGGTGCAACCCTTTAGCTTTTTTATTTAATAAATCCGCTTGCAAGAACCAAATCTTTATCGTAAAATACTGCCATTTGCCCGCTAGCAAGTCCATAAACAGGTTCTTGTAAGATGATTTTTGCACTTTTATCTTCATTAATCAAAACTTTACATGGGGTCGATCTTGATCTATAGCGTATTTTTACTTCACAATCTAGCTCTTTAGCATCAACAAATAAATTAATATTATCAAGATTAAATTCACTTATCTTAAGTTCTTCTTTTTTACCTACTATGATTTCATTTTTTTTAGGATCAATTTTTAACACAAAATGTGGCTCATGAGCCCCGCGTACCTCAAAACCTCTTCTTTTACCTATGGTATAGTGCATATAACCTTCGTGTTTTCCTACTTCTTTACCACTACTATCTCTTACAATACCTGGAATTTTAGTATCCATAAACTGATCTAAAACTTGCACATAAGTATCTTCCACAAAACAAATTTCAGAACTTTCCTTTTGTGTTGCAAAAGATTTTAAAACATCAATTGTAGAAGCAAATTTTTTCACATCTTCTTTTCTCATCTCTCCAAGAGGGAAAATCAAATATTCCAAAGCCTCTTTCTCTGCATTTGCTAAAAAATAGCTTTGATCCTTACTCTCATCAACTGCAATTTTAATCAAACCATTTTCTATCCTTGCATAATGACCTGTGGCTAATTTCTCACAACCCAAACTCTTAGCAAATTCTAAAAGCTTGCCAAGCTTAATAAAGCGATTACACAAAGCACAAGGATTTGGCGTCTTTCCTTCTTTGTAGGTATTAACAAAAGGCATATAAACTTGATTTTTAAAATCTTCTTGTAAGTCTAAAATATGATATTTGATGTCTAAAAATTTAGCAACTTTTTCAACTTTTTGTATATTTTCTTCATGATAATTAGCTTTTCCATGAAGCTTCATATAACAACCTATAATCTCATGTCCTGCTTGCTTTAACTTATAAGCAGTTACAGTGCTATCTACACCCCCACTCATTGCAACAAGAATTTTCATCTTTTTCCTTTATCATTCTTATAATTTCATCTAAATCATCACTTATACTATACTTTAACTCATCATTTTTAGATATAGTTCCAAGTTCTAGTAAAGAAGTTTTGATAAATTCATCAAGAGGTTGCCAAAATTTTTGCCCAACTAAAATAATAGGAACATCTTTTTTAAAACTAAGTTGCTTAAGAGTAAGAATTTCAAAAAATTCATCTAATGTTCCAAAGCCGCCTGGGAAAATCACAAAAGCTAGACTCTTTTGGATAAGAGCCATTTTGCGAATGGCTAAGCTCTTAAAAGTGATATTATACTCTAAAAAGTCATTTGCTTTTTGTTCAAATGGTAAATGTATATTAAATCCAAAAGATTTCAAGTGCGAAGCTTGACTTTGCATAGCCCCGTAATTTGCAGCTTGCATAATACCACCGCCACCGCCACTGATGATGCTATAACCCTCATCAGCTAACTTTTGAGCTAATTTTGAAGCCAAAATACAATACTCATTGTCTTCTTTTAATCTTGCAGAACCAAAAAAAGTTATAGCATTTTTTAGGTTTGGCATGTTAGCAAATTTTTCTAAATCTTGGATTATTTTTTCATTCATTTTATAACCTTTAGTTAAAATAAATTCCATTCTAGCTAAATTTTTATAATAATCTTTTATGTAATTTTTAAATAATTTTCTTTTGCAAACTGCATTAAATTAGATTTTTTTAAATTTCTAAACTTTCCAATTCACACTTTTATATATTATACACACTTAATTATGAAAAGATTTTAGTAAATTCGTTATTATTTAAATCTTTACATCTATTTTAACACCAAAAAGAATTTTCAACTCATCGCTTGTACTAAATTTACCTTCTAATAGTTTTTTTACAAGCTCGTTTCTTATATTATCATCTTTGTAAGTTTCTTTGTTTTTACTTTCTGCTTGTATAGGTTTAAAAGTTTCTTTGTTTTCTTGTATGCTAGTATCATTATTATCATTAAGTAACATTTTATCGCCCATAGCTATTTCAAATTCTTTTACAAACTCATCGTGTCTTTGTTTAAAATCAAGATATTTAGTTTTAAATTCCTCTAGAGTTAAATCTTCTTGCATAAGATTATTAAATTCTTTTCTAAAATTAGATGCTTTTTTAGTAATATCAGATCCAAGATTAAACATTTGAGAGTAAGAGGAAAAGTTCATCAATTTAATATCTTCATCTTTTATATCCCAACTATTATAATCTTTACCAAGATTTTTAAGTGAAGATTTTTCTATTTTATTTGGATCTTTTAAAGCATTTGACTTCATAAAGTTATTAAATTTTTTCATATCTTTTTTGCTAATACTTTTATCAAGTCCGAATATTTTAGAATTAAATTCAAATTTTTCCCCACGATAAATGGAATTTTCAGTCATTGTATTATTTGAAAATTTTTCATCTTCTTTCTTATTATTTAAATTTAAGATAGTGTGATGATGATTTAAATTGAAATTTATACCGTTTATCATTAACTTATCCTTTTTATTTTATAGAATAACCACCAAGAGCTAATTCCATATCATTCTTATATTTTGAACTTATTTCTTTAATTACTTTGTAATTGTTTAAAACAGTGCTCGATTTTACTCTATACCAACTACCTAATTGTTCGTTAATAACAGCTACACCATAGGAGAAATATACAAATCTTTTTCCTAAATTAGAAACACCAATATTTCTTTTTACAGTATATCCAATAAAATTGTGATAAGGATCATTTCCTACTATACTCATAGTTTCCAAAAGTCTTTGTTGATTTGTGTATGTATGTTTTCCATTAACTAAGCAATTTGTGGTATCTATACCGCACATTCCACCAAATCGGACAAGCCCTTCTCTATTCCAATAATATTGATCTCCGTTACTATCTTGAAATAAGGTTAATTCTGAAGTCCAACTAGGCTTAGAAAAAGCTAAAAGCTCATTATTCCCAACTAGCTTAAAGCTAGTTTGATACCCACCCTTAACTTGTTTCATTTCATCTACATTTAGAACTTTTACGCCTTGAGAATTATCACTTAAAGCACCATTACTAACTTTAGCTAAAAAATCCCCAGCAAAAGCAGAACTTACTAACAAAGAACCTAAAATTAAAGAACTTGCTAACTTCTTTAACATAACTTCCTTTTTTAGCTATTTTTACTCTTTTTTAAAGAATATCACAAATTACATATTAAAATCAATTTGTTATTTGAAACATTTATTGTTTTAATGGAAAAAATCTAAAAATATTTAGAAAGGTAACAATGAAAAAGATTTTCTTAACATTTATGGTTTTACTTAGTTGTATTTTTGCTAGTGATGAACTAAGTATAGACAGTTTATTTAAAAAGCAAATAGGCTTAAGAAGTATCACAAGCTTTTCTTTGCTTAGTACAGGAAATGCAAATTCTTATGCACTTTATCCCAACATCATTGTAGGTGGAGATCCTACAATTTGGAATGATACAAAGCAAGTGTTTTTAACTCAAACTTTCATTTATACCCTAACACCCAAGTTCGATATACTTGTGTCAGGGGGGGGGCGGAAGTTATGCAAGAGCTGAATATACAAACTTTTTTACAAATGAGTATTCTAGTAAAAACAGAATAGGTTTTGATAGTTTATGGCTAGGTTTATTTATACAGGCGATAGCATTGCAGATTTAATTCCACAAATTACCTTTCAAACTGCAGTCATTCAAAGAGAAAAAGCAATCAATCAAACCAAAAACTTTTATCTAAAATCACAAAGCTTACAAGCTAGTTTAAGGGGATATAGCGACCCTGTTGTATATAGCATTTATACCGGTTTTGGTTATAATCAATCAAGAAAATTTAAAACCCTTAAAATAGAGTATGGAAATAGTATTTATGTGGGTGGGGATTTATCTATCATACTAAGTCCTAAGATTACTTTGGATTTAGGAGCAGAGCAAAGATTTCAAACCGAGCAAAAAATCAATGGCTATCAAAATTCTGAAGTGCGTTCTATTCCAACTTTAAGTTTAGGTTCTACTTATAGCATTAATCAGATACCGCAGTTTCTGTTAATGCTAGTTTTGGGGGAAGTTCTGCTTCGCCTGATAGTATATTTGGGATAAGCTTATGGAGAAAATTTTAAAAATTTTATTATTTTTATCCATTCTTTCTTTGAATGCAAAAGCAGAATGGGTAGTCAAGTCTTATCAAGAAATTAAAAACGAAAGAATAATAAGACAAACTTACGAGCAATCTTGCGGGGCTTCATCTTTGGCAACTTTAATCAATATACTTGATGATAAAAAGTTTGATGAGCTTAAACTTTTACAAACCATGAGCGGACAAAAGCTTTATACGGATATGGTAAGCTTTGCAGATTTAAACGATGCGGTTAAAAAGCTAGGTTATGAAAGCAATTCATACCAAATCAATAGAGAAAGCTTAGACAAGCTTGTAAATATTCCAATGCTTGTAAAAATTGAAGATGACCCACGCTTCCCACATTTTGTGGTAATTATTAATCACAAGGGGAATTATTTACAAGTGCTTGATCCAAGCCATGGAGAATACATAAGCTCTAAAAGTCAATTTTTTAGCATTTGGGATAGATATAATAAAGGCGGTTATGCTTTAATTGTTGCTCCTAAAAAAGAGTTAAAACCTTTCAAGCTAAATACTCCAAAATCTTTGCATTTTGATTTTAAGCCTTTTAGCTTATATTGATTTTTATTGTTTTTTGATTAGAGAACTAATTTTTCATCTTAATTGCTCTAATCTTTCTTTTTTAGAGCCAATCTCAGTAATTTGTACTCCAAAATTTCCATCTACAATAACTACTTCCCCATAGGCAATCTTTTTATCACCTATTAAAATTTCTAAAGGATCATTAGCTAATTGATCAAGCTCGATAACTGAACCTATGTCCATAGTTAAAACATCCTTTAAAAGCATTTTTTTACTACCAATACGCACTCTTATAGGCAAACGCACATCCATAATCAAGCCGATATTTCTTAACTCTTCAACGCTTGCTAAGGTTTTATGGTCTTGAGTATGCTCTTCATGAGTTGTAACAATTTCTTCTAAATCAGTTTTAGTTAAAACTTTATAAATTTTCTCATCAAATACTAAGGAAATTTTCTCTTCTAAATCAGCTATTTTTACATTATATAAATATATTTTATGAAAGCCGCCAAGTTCTAGACTATCTGCAACAAATTCACAATTTTCTAAACTAAATTCCATTTTTGGAATTTCTTTTTGTGCACCTAAGGTTGTAGAAAATGCTGAAATGATATTTTGTATAGCTTCTTTGGCCGCGTCCATTTCATCTTCATTTAGCTCACTATTTTTAGAGATTTCTTCTTCTCCCATCATCCACTCACCAATTGCACTCATTAAAACCGCACTTGCTAAGATTTTGATTTTCATCTCATTATTGACACTAAAAGTAGCACTAACTAGTGGCGGAGTCATAGAATCTTGAGAATTTACATCATACTCATAATACTCGCTAAATTCAGCACTTTTCCCTGTTAAGCCTTCTATTGTGCTTATGCACTCGTTGACAAATATGCCTAAAAAATCATTGATCATCTTCTTCCTCTTCTAACTCTTCATTTTCATCATAAGAATTTGCCTTTGCTCTTCTTTCATCTTCATATTTTTCAAGCATTTCTTTAATCTCATCTTTATCAGTTTTAATAAGTTCTAAGATTTTAATCGACTTTCTAAATCTATGAAGTCCTACTTGAGCTAAAAATACTTCTTTTTTATCTATGGCCACTATAGCTTTATCATCTGCACTTCTATCAAGTTTTAAAATATCTCCTTGTTTTAAATCTAAAAATTCATTTACATTGATAAAAGTTTTACCAAGCATAGCTTCATAAATCACTTCAGCACGACCGATCAAAGTTTTAAGTTCTTTGTTTCTTGACTTTTTAGCCGAAGTTTCACCCATCATAATATCACGATTTGCTAAACGACTCAAAATACTTTCCAAATGCACAACTGGATAGCATATATTTACCATACCACTTGAATTTCCTATGATAATCTCCATTACCACCATGATAACAATCTCATTTTGAGAAACAATTTGCACAACATTTGGACTTGATTCTTTTGCTTCAACACTTGGATAAATTTCCGTAACATTCATCCAACTTTCTTTAAGCCTTTGCATAATAATACGCAAAATAGAATCAAGCAAGTTAAGTTCTATTTCTGTAAGCTCTCTTAAGGTGTCAAAACTTTCACCCTGACCACCCAAAAGCCTATCTATCATAGGGAAAGCAATACTTGGATTAATCTCTAAAACACAATTTCCATCTAAAGGCTTAATAGAAAAAACATTAAAGCTTGTCGGTGAAGGTAAAGACATCAAAAATTCACCATAAGTCATTTGATCAACTGAGTGTAGTTTAATCTCAACTATACTTCTCATCATAGATGAAATTTGCGAAGCAAGATTTCTAGCTAATTTATCATGAATTCCTTTAATAGAACGAAGTTGTTCTTTTGAAACCCTATTTGGACGCTTAAAATCATATACTACAATATCTCTTTTATCTTCTATTTCTTCTAATTTTGAAGAAGCAGCACTATCATCGCTATCATCATCAACGACTTCTAAAAGAGCATCAATTTCTTCTTGGGAAAGTATTTCAGCCATTAAACTAGCCTTTCTCTAATCTTCTTAAGCAAACGCTTATGAATTTGTGAAATTCTTGACTCGCTAATCTCTAAAATCTCTGCAATTTCTTTTAAATTTAATTCTTCATAATAATAAAGCTGTATCACAAGCCTTTCTCTTTCTTTAAATTCTTCCAAAACCGCGTTGATTTTTTCTATTAATTCTTCTTTTTCTATTTGTTCTATGATATTACTATCATTAAAACAATTTAGCTGTTCATCTAAAGGCATAACAAGCGATATAGCATGAGCTGCTCTTGCTTCTTTTACCTTTTCTACTTCTAAATTTAATCTTTGTGCTAAATACTCATCATCAGGTTCTTTTTCATTTTCTTGGTAAAACTCATCTATAATAGCGTCAATATCTTTGATGATTTTTCTATTGCTTCTACTCATTACATCAAGGCTTCTTAGATAATCAAGCATAGCTCCATTTACTCTTTTTCTTGCAAAACCCCAAAAATTGTCATTTTGTTCTTTATCATAGCGACGCGAGAGTTTAATCATCTCTTCTACGCCAATACTAATTAAATCATTTACATCAATACTTGCAGGCAAACGCTCTTTAAGTCTAAAAGCCATAGCTCTTAATGCGGGCATATAAGAGATGACTAAGTCATCTTGTTCTTTTTTTAGCGTAGAAGCATAAGCATTATGCGGCTGCATGTTTTACTTTTCTTTTTGAAGAGCTATCAAGTTTTTTAAGGTCTTCACGCTCTTCTTGAAGTTTTTCAAGCAAGTAATCCATTTTCTTTTCTCTTGCAGCTAATTCTGCTATAAAGCTATTATTTTCATTTTCATATTTTTCTTTATTAAAGCTTCTACCACTAATTTTATTTGCATCTACAAAAATCATAATTACTATATGGATTAACACATAAAATACAAAAGTAATCAAACAAGTATATACAACTATCTCTACTGCATCTTCTATATTAACTATGGTGAACATTAATCCTATAAAAAAACCACAAACAGTAAAAAAAGCAACAAAATTTTCTGGTCTCATCTTTTTCCTTCAATCTAAAAACGATCCAAAAGCTTTTTGAAAAAACTCATAATGCTTTTATCTCCCACATTATTAAGCACTTTTTGTTCCAACCTATACAAAAGCTTAGAAGCTATGGCTTTGAGTTCATCACTTGCATTAGTATCATCATCGCTAAATAAAGTTCTTTTTTTAATACTAGAACTAATATCTTTACTTTGACCTAAAAATCCTAAAAATTCTAAATTTAAATTATGCTTAATGTTAATATCTGCTACTTTTTTAATATTATCAAAAATTCTTAAAGCCTCATTTTCATTTCTAACTACATTAAATACCATTAATAAATTCTCTTTAGTCTTTGAAGTAGTTTTTATAGTAGCATAAGCATCGGTAATTGCGGCAGGATCAGGTACAGTTATGACAATAACCTCATCAGACATTTCTAAGAAATTCCCTATATTGCCACCAATACCTGCTCCTGTATCAATGATTAAAAAGTCTAAATCATCTAAAATACTTGTTTGATTTAAAAATCTCTCATAAATATTTTTATCATTGTATTTTAAAATTTCATCGCCACTCTCACCTGGGATAAGCCATAAATTTGGCTTGACTTCTATTAGAATATCTTCTAGTGAGCATTCACCTTTTAAAACATGTAAAAGGTTTTTTTCTACACGCACATTTAAAATCACATCTAAATTTGCAAGCCCTATATCTGCATCAAAAAGCCCTACTTTATATCCATTTTTAGCTAGGATGTTGCCCAAATTTGCACTAAAAGTACTTTTTCCAACCCCACCTTTACCGCTAGTAACTGCGATAAAATGGGTATGTTTTACATTTGAGTTTTCATTTTTTACTAGATCTTTTAATTTTTCTGCTTGATTACTCATTTTCATCCCTTCTAAAACCTTCTAACACACAACGCACCAAAAAGTCGCTATTTGCTACTTCTATATCATCAGGTACTTCTTGACCTATGGAAAAAAAGCTCATCGGAGTGCTAGTTTCATAAAGCAAAGAAAACACATTTCCAAATACTTTTGTTTCATCAAATTTTGTAATGATTAAAGTGTCTATATTTAAAAATGAAAAATTATTATAAGTTTCTAATAAATCTTCATATTTTGTATTTGCTGAAAGCACTAAATTCACATCAATTTGCGCATTAGAATGCGATAAAAATTCTTTTGTTTTTTCAAGTTTTGCCTTATCATACTGTGAATTTCCGGTTGTATCTACTAAAATAACCTCACAAGTATTTAAACTTCTAATCGCATCATCTAAATCATTTGGCTCTATACTATCAATGATAGGAAGCTTCATCATCTTAGCATATTGAAAAAGTTGCTCTACTGCACCTATTCTATAAGTATCAAGAGTTATAATACCGGTTTTATAGCGTCTATCTCCATAAGCATAGCGAAAAGCAAGTTTAGCTAAAGTAGTAGTTTTACCCACTCCTGTTGGGCCTACTAACATCATAATTTTTTGCTTTTTAATTTCACTTTCTAAACGACATGGAAGCATATTACGCAAAAGTGAGTAAAAATACCTTTGCACTGCTTCTTGATTTGCTTTCATAGTGCTTGGCATATTTTCAATAGTCGCTTTCATAATCGCTTCTAAATGCGCTTCTTGCATACCACTTGCTTTAGCTTGCTTATAAATACTTGCAAACTCAGGCGGTATAGCTAATTCTTTGCGTAAATCTGCCTTATCATCCCACATCATATCCACAAGTAAATTCATTTTATCATTAAGCTTGTTCATTTGTTTTTCAAAAGCTTCTATTTTTTTATCATAATTTGGATTTGGCATAGAAAAATCTTGATAGTTTGAAACCTTGCTAATTTCTGAACTAACTTGAGAAAGTTTGTTTTTTAAATTTAAAAAATTATCATCTTTTTTGCTTGTATTTAAATAAGGATTAATAGGTTTTTGCTTAGCTTTTGAAGAAAAATCAAGCACTACATCTTCTTCTTTTTTTTCATCTTCAAGTTTTGGAGTTTGAATTTTAGCCTCAGGAAAACTTGCTGTGTTTGGTTTTTTCTTTGGTGGCATAGGCAAATTATTTTGTTTTAAATGCTCTTCATAATCAGCTTCTTCAATCGCCACTATAACCTCATACAAAGGCTTTTGATTGATAGTTTTTGGACGAATTTGCTTATTAGTTACTATCAAAGCCTTATCGCCATAATCTTGCTTGACCTTAGGTATAATCTCATCTGTGCTTTCAACCGTAAAAGTATGAATCAATTGTCCCATATTTTTCCTTATCTTAACAAGCCCAAAGGCAAAGTTACGCTAATTCTATCATTTACCCCCACATGAGGCACTATGCAATACTCATCTTTACGCGCTTTTTTTGAAAAATACAACAAATCCAAATCAAGCGTTCTAGGAGCATTTTTAAAAGTTCTTTTTCTTTTGAATTTAAACTCATAAAAAAACAAAACTTTTAAAAGTGCTCTTGCATGCAAACTTGTGCTTACAACCATCACTGCATTAGTAAAGTCTTTTTGCTCTTCAAAGCCAAAAGCTTTATTAATCAAAAATGGCGATGTTTGCAATACTTGCAAGCGTTTATCTTGCATTAAAAGCCTAAATAAACTCCGAAAGCGTTTTTTTTCATCTTCTATATTGCTTCCAAGTCCTATAATGGCTATGTATTTTCCTTTTTTATCAGCCTTTGAATAAAAAGGAAAAAAACGAATTTTTTCTAACCTTCTAGCCCCTTTAATCAGCAAGTTATAACACCACTGCCTTTTCTTTATCAAGATAAACCATATCTTCTATCCTAATGCCAAGTTTATCTTTGATATAAATTCCAGGTTCAATGGTAAATACCATACCTTCTTTTAGCTCATAATCACTTCTTGGACTAATATTTGGCAACTCATGTATATCAAGCCCCACTCCATGCCCTAAGCTATGAATAAATTCTTTTTCAAAACCTGCGTTTTTAATCACTTCTCTTGCGATAAAATCAAGCTCACTTGCCATCATACCAGCGCGTGCTTTTTCTATAGCTTGAAGTTGAGCTTGCTTAACCACTTCATAAATTTGCATAATTTCTTTATCTTTAAAATTTGGCTTATTTTTATCAAAAACTATACCATTCTCATCAAAACAAGCCGTTCTTGTGCGATCAGAACAATACCTTTGATAAACCACACCCGCATCAACTAATAACAAATCTCCATATTCTAAACATTTATCACTAGGTAAAGCATGTGCTTTAGCTGCATTTTCATTAATAGCTACAATAGGTGAAAAAGAAAGTCCTAAAACACCTTTTTTTTGAAAAATTTCACATGCTTTAAGATGTAATTCTTTTTCGCTTTTTCCATGGCCTTCTTGGCTGATAAATTTAGCAAATTCTTCAAAGCATTCTTTACCAAAATTTACAGCCTTTTGCAAAAGTTGTAATTCCTTGGCATTTTTTATAATGCGTTTGTTTTTACTCAAGTCTAATTTTTCTTCAAAAACGATATTAACACTTTTACTAAGTTCTTTAAATTCAAAATAGCTAAAGTCTTTTGGGTCAAAATACACCCTATCAATTCCTGCTTTTTCTAAAAGCTCTCTAGCGCTATCAAAAAGATCTTGTGCTAAAACTACCTTAGCATTTTTTATCATTTCGCTAGCTTCAAAACTATATCTTGCGTCAGTGATGAAAAAAGCTTTATCTTCAAGTTTTAAAAATAAAGCATTATCGCAAGAATAGCCGCACTCATAAAAAAGTGCATTTTCGTTTTTTAAGATAAAATTCATTGATTTGCTTGTTGTGCTTTTGCTTGAGCTGCTTTATATGCATTGATTTGATCAAAAATTTGGAAAAGTCCCATTAGAGCCATATGATAACCAAAAGGACCAAAACCTACCACGCTACCTGCACAAACTGGCGCTATCATGCTTTTTTGTCTGAATTCTTCTCTTCTGTAAGTATTGCTAATATGCACTTCAATCACAGGCATATTAATCGCTGCAATTGCATCGCGGATTGCTATAGAAGTGTGTGCATAAGCAGCTGGATTAATAATCACTCCATCTACACTGCCTAAGCATTCTTGAATTTTATCAACTAACTCACCTTCAAAATTACTTTGAAAAAACTCAATCTCCACATTAGCTTGTTTTGCGGCTTGTTTCATTTGCTCGTGGATATCTTCCATTTTCATATTACCATAAATGTGAGTTTCTCTTACACCAAGCATATTAATGTTTGGTCCTTGTATCACCATAACTTTCATAATCTAACCTTTATTTAGTAAAATTTACTATATTATAACACTTTAAAGCTAAATTTTAGCTACAATTTACCTTTTTAAAGGATGGAAAATGTTTATAATAGCACCCAAAATCATCCTAACCTGTGATGATAAATTTAGTATTTTAGAAAAAAAAGCTATTCTTTTTGATGATAATATTTTAGAAATTGATAGCTTAGAAAATTTACAAAAATCCTATCCGAAAGCCAAACTTATACCAACTCCAAAAAATACCTTGCTTTTACCTGCTTTTATCAACCCGCACATGCATTTAGAATTTAGTGCAAATAATGGAAATTTAGTCTTTGGAGACTTTTTAAAATGGCTTGATAGCGTTTTTAATAACCGCGAGCAATTAAACGAAAAAGCCAAAGAAAAATTAATCTCACAAAATATTCATAAAATGCTAAAAAGTGGCACTGCTACTATAGGAGAAATTTCAAGCTTTGGGGGCGATTTAAACCCTTGTGTAAATTCACAAGCTAGAGTGATATTTTTTAATGAAATTTTAGGTTCAAGTGAAAATTTTATCCAAGCAAAAAAAGAGGAATTTTTAACTCGTTATGAAAAAAGCATGCGTTTTAAAACTTCTAAATTTATCCCTGCTATTTCAGTGCATGCGCCCTACTCAACCCACCCAGAGCTTGCTAAATTTGCTATAAAACTTGCTAGAGAAAATGATCATTTACTAAGCACACATTTTCTTGAAAGCAATCATGAAAACAACTGGCTAAGGTTTAAAAAAGGTGGTTTTAAAAAGAGCTTGGCTAAATTTAGCAAAAATCCTATGCCATTTTACACCCCGCAAAGCTTTTTAGAACTTTTTAAAGATCAAAGGACTTTATTTACACATTGTGTGTATTTTAAAGAATGGAATTTGCTAGATAAAAATCTGCACTCAATCACGCATTGTGCTTTTTCAAATAGGCTTTTGAGTAAAAATACTTTTAAATTAAAATCTGCTTTAAAAAATGGTATTAATATCCATCTAGGAACCGATGGCTTAAGTTCAAATACTTCTTTAAGCATACTTGATGAAATGAGAGCAAATTTACTTATACATGATTTTGAGTTAGAAAATTTTGCCAAAATGTTACTTTTAATGGCAACAAATAAAGCCGCAAAAGCCTTAAATTTAAACCTAGGTCAAATTCAAAAAGGCAAAATAGCTGATTTTAGTCTTTTTGCTTTACCAAATAGTGCAAATTTAAAACAACTTCCTTTGCAATTTATCTTACAAAGCAAAGAAGTGTTAAAACTTTTTATAGAAGGAAAAGAAATAATATAAATATCTTAAACAAGAGTTTCTAATCAAAATTAAAATATTTCTGTTATACTTAAAAATTATAAGAATCTTTAATAAAATTTAAGAAAGTCATATGAAAAAATATTTAATAATATTTATTTTTATAACTCAAATTTTAGCTTTAAATGATTTTGAAGTTATTAATGTTCATAAAGCACACGATCTTAATATCACAGGAAAAAATATAAATGTAGGTATTATAGATTCTGCTTTTAATGCAAATCATCCTAGTTTGCAAGGACAAATCATAGAGCAACAATACTCAACAGTAAATAATAAACCTTATACTCCTGATCTAACAGTAGACACTCACGGATCACATGTAGCAGGAATTATACTTGGTAATTTTAAAAACATTAAAGAACCATATGGGATTGCTTACAATGCGAAAATGTATGGAATTCAAATTTTTGGCTATAACAATGGAAGTCAAAAAATAATTCCTTATAATATTTATGATTATTTTAAAGATAAAGAAATAAAAATAATCAATAATAGTTGGAATACACAATTATATCCAATAGTAGGAATGAGTCAGCTCGGATGGTATGTATCAGATCTTAAAAAGCAAAATTCTAATTATTTTTTAAATTTAGCAAACAACAATAAACCGCTTGATGGGATTATAAAGTTAGCAAAAGAAAAAAACATTCTAATACTATTTGCAGCTGGAAATGAGGGTATAGTATCACCTGGATTTAATGCTACTCTTCCTTATTATGATGAAAATTTAAGATCATGGCTTAGCATTGGAGCCATTGATTCTTCTAAAATTACAAAAGATGAAAATGGAAAACTTATATTATCCTCTAAAGCTATAGCATCGTATAGCAATGGATTAAAAGGAGTTGAAAATTTTTCATTAGTAGCACCTGGAAGTTTTGTTAATTCAGTTAATGCTGCTTATAATATACAACCCATTTTTGGAAGACCTGATAAAAATTTATATGTTAAAATGAGTGGTACTTCTATGGCAACTCCTATGGTAAGTGGAGCTGCTGCTTTAGTGTCAGAAAAATTCCCTTTTTTAAATGGAAAACAAATAGCTGATGTTTTATTAAGTACAGCAAATAAAAATTACAAAACTCCAAAACTAACAGTAAAAGAAACTCAACTTCTCAATACTTCCAATGGAAGAAAACAATCCTATTATACTATTATTTATATAGATACGCCTATCCCTGATGATAAAAATAAAATAAAACAAGATTTGATAGATGCTGGATATTGGAGTTTTGAAGCAGATAAGATATTAAACAATCTAATCGACAAATATCCACTTATGCAAAATGCCAATGAAGACTACAAAGGAATACAAACTCTCAAAAAAGAACAAATCTTAGGACAAGGCATTCTGGACATTAAAAAAGCCATAAATGGTATAGGAATTTTAGATGCAAATAGATTAAATTCACAAGATATTACCGATACTTATGGCGAAAAAGAAGCTTACTATACTATAAATACTCAAGGATATAACGCGACTTTTAGCAATAACATATCTCAAAAAAAATGGGATGATAGTTTACATAGACTCGATGCTTTAAATTCTCCAAAAGATGAAATACAAAATTTAAATATTGGATTTATCAAAGATGGTCAAGGGAGGTTAATTTTAAGTGGAGAAAATACTTATCTTGGTAAAACTATAGTAAAAGAGGGTGAGCTTTCCCTAATAAAAACACAAAATAATAAAGGAATTATAAGTGGGGAGGTTAAAGTTTTAACTAATGGTAAATTTAGTGGAAATGGTTTAATAAAAAATAATTTATACAATCAAGGAATTGTGAGACCTGGAAATCAAGACTTAAGCGATTTAATTGTAGAAGGTCTATATAACCAAAAAAACAATGCTATTTTGCAGCTTGATTTTGGAAATAATGGTAATTCTAAACTTATAGCAAATTCTTATCAAATAGAAGGTGGTAAATTACAATACATACCATTACCTATGTTTTACACTAGTGGCAATATAATTACTATAAATTTAGCTGGATTAAAAAATAATATAAATGACTTTGAAAAAGTTGAAATATCAGGAAACAATAGTATTGATTTTGTTGCTGTATTAGATGAAGATAAAGTTAGTATTAATAAGCCCGCGCCTGAACCAAAACCTGAACCAAAACCTGAACCAAAACCTGAACCAAAACCTGAACCAAAACCTGAACCAAAACCTGAACCAAAACCTGAACCAAAACCTGAACCAAAACCTGAACCAAAACCTGAACAAAAACCTGAACAAAAACCTGAACAAAAACCTGAACAAAAACCTGAACAAAAACCTGAACAAAAACCTGAACAAAAACCTGAACAAAAACCTGAACATGATAACTCTCAAATAATAGTCAAGCCTATTATAAAAAACAATGCATATAATACTCAAAATAGCACCATAGGACAAGCATTAAGAAGCATTAGAATGATGGATAACTTAAATGAAAACTATAAAAATTATTTTATTTTACTAGATAATGCAGATAAAAAAATCGTTCAAAGTAGTCTAAAAAGCTTGGAATCAAATGATTATTTATCCAATTCAATCCAATTATTAAACACCTACAGTAATTTCGGACAAAATAACATGCTCTCGACTCTTAATCCAACTTTCATAAATACACCTATGGAGGATATTAGATTAGCTAGTAATACTTATCCGACAAATTTATTATATCAAAGTGATGTAGCTAATTTTAATTTTTATGATAATCAAACATATATCTTCCAAATGGGACCTAGTTTTAAAAAAATATATGGTAATGATTTTCATGGAAGCTCCTATGGACTCAATCTTAGCGTAGGAAAAGAAATTAATTCTTCAATGTTCGCAACGCATTTAAGTACTTCATATTCTAATGTTGATTTTTCAACATCTAATATCAAAACAAAAAACGCAAATTTATCAAGCAATTATATTTTGAATTTAGAAAATTTTAAAATTTTAAGCGGTATTGGCATAGGATTATACTCAAGCAACATGCAAAGATATATACTAAATTCAGATACTTTAAAAGGAACATATAATGGATTGATAACTTCTACCCAATTAGGTGTAGCAAAAGAATTTAGTTATAATAAAAATTTAAATTTAACTCCTTTGGTATATTTTAATTACAATTATTTTCAACAAAATGCATTTAGTGAAAGCGGTGGAATTTTTTCAAAATCTTACGATAGCATAAAACACAACAGCACATCTTTAGTTTTAGGGATTACTTCTTCTTATGTATTACCAAATTTAGATGAAAATAAAAATACTATAACAGGTTCTATATTGTATGAAAAAAGATTAACAGGAAAAAAGATAAGCAATAATGCAAATTTTATTGATTTTAAAAATCAAAAATTTAAACAATACTATGATTTAGATACTAACTTACTCAACATTAACCTTGGACTAAATTTCAAACCAAATAAAACATTCTTTTTTGATATAAAATTATTAAATGAAATTTATAAAAATCAATATAATGTTAATTTGGTGTCAAATTTTGGATTTAATTTTTGATTAAACAACTTAAAAAGGAAAAGAATGCAGATTATAAAATCATTTTTTAAAGGAATTGGAAAAACCATTTCTTATATCAACACTTATTTTAAAACCTTTGTGTTTTTATTTATCGTGTTTTTAATCCTTACTCCAAGCGGGGATAATGCCAAACTTTCTAATGCAAACCTAGCTCAAATTAATCTTAAAGGCGAAATTAGTGATGCGAGCAATCTTTTAGAACAAATTTACAAAGCCAAAGACGATAAAGCTATAAAAGGAGTTTTGCTTTTTATAGATAGCCCTGGTGGAGCTTTTGCACCAAGCATGGAAATAGCTTTAGCTATACAAGATCTTAAAGCTAAAAAACCTGTGGTAGTCTATGCAGGTGGAACTATAGCAAGCGGAAGCTACCTAAGCGCGGTGGGAGCTGATATGATCATCGCTAATCCTGCTAGCTTTGTAGGATCTATTGGGGTAATTATGCAAGGTTTTGAAGTAAGTGAGCTTGCACAAAAACTTGGTATAAATGAGCAAACCATCAAAGCAGGAAGCTATAAAGAAGCAGGAACTTTCATGCGTAAATGGAGTGAAGATGAAAAAAACTTTTTGCAAAATTTAGCCAATCAAAGCTATGAACTTTTCACACAATTTGTCGCTAAAAATCGCAAGCTAGACTTAAACCAAACAAGCTCATGGGCTGATGCGAAAGTATTTTTAGCAAATGAGGCTTTAAAATTAAAACTCATTGATAAAATAGGCAATTACGAGCAAGCCAAAAAAGAGTTAGAAAAACTAGCCAAAGTGCAAAACCCTATCTGGCAAAAAGAAGATGCTATAGATAAGTTTTTAAAACGATTAGAAGAGCAAAGTGCTAGCTTTTTTGCTAACACTTTAGCGCAATTTTTCACACAAGTAAGCTCACAAAAAATCTACTAAGATTTAATAATCTCATAAAACCCATAAGTATCATTTTCTAAAAAGCCTTTGTGTAAAGGCTTTAGCTTTAAATCTAACTTAACATTTTCAAAGGTATTTAAATTCGAGCTTGAAAAAATCAAAAGCATATCTAACTCATCTTTAAAGGCTTTTAAAAAGTTCTCCCCACCCTCATACATGATGAGCTTTGCTTCACTAGGAATGCTTGTAAAAATTTCTCTTTCAGCTACGCTAAATAAAGGAATGTTTAAATCAAAACTTTCTAAATTTTGACGGCTTAGTATGCATAAATTTGGTGCTTTAGCTTGAGCTAGCCTTGCATCTAAAATAGGCCTATCATGCCTTATAGTTTCTCCACCTACTACTAGCAAATCAAGCTTTGAGCGTAATGCGTGAGCGTAAGTTCTACTTGCTTTAGAACTTACGATTTTGCCATAAGCAGAGCCATTTAAAGAAAGAGCTAGTTTAAAAAATTTAAAACTTGATTTTTGCCATTTTAAAAAAGGCTTTAAAAGCTCTTTGGCTCTTTGCTCGCAAATTCCCATATGAACTTTTATGCCTTGATCTTTTAAAAACTCTGCCCCACCGCTTGCGAGCTTATGCTCATCCTTAGTAGCGATAAAAACTTCACTAAAACCAAGCATGCTAAAAAGCTTTGCACAAGGTGGGGTTTTGCCCTGATGATTGCAAGGTTCTAAACTCACATAAGCACTAGCGCCTTTTAATAACCCCTGATGATTTTTGCAAATAAACTCATGCAAATCATTTGCATTTTGTGGTAAATCTAAATTTGGATTAAGTGCTTTTAAGGCTTTACTCACTGCTTCAAGTTCTGCATGAGCCTTGCCTGCTTCTTTGTGTGCTTCTATGCTTAAGATTTTGCCATTTTTGTCTAAGATCACACAACCTACGGCTGGATTAGGGTAGGTTAAAAGCTGATATTTCCAAGCTTCATCTATAGCTAAATTCATATAAAATTCGTGATTCATATTACTTCCTAAAAAGGTAAAGGTGCAAAAAATACCTTAAGCTTTACATGTTCATCGTAAGCTTTTAAAAAACCTTGTGCTAAAAACTTAATATCTTTAGTTTTTAATTTCTCTCTTAAGTCAAAAGTTCTCTCGCATAGAGGATAAATGAGATAAATTTCCTTTATTTCGTATTTATTTGCATAAGCAAACATTTGATATAAATCGCTTTGCGATATGCCATGCTTTTTCTCATCTTCGTTATCATCTGGAATTTTCCATTTGGTATCTAGGATCATTTTATTTTCTATATATAAATCAGGCTTTAACATAAAACATTTTTCATCATTTTTTGAGATTAAATACTTTCCACTACTTTTGGTTTTTATATTTTTGCTAGGATTAGCAAGTTTAAACATATAAGCCACATAGTTTTCAAAAAGCTTTTCCATAGGAAAAAGCAAAGCAAAGGCTTCGTTTTTACCTTTATATGGAGCAAAGCTTTGATTTTGCAAAAATATCTTACACCAAGAAAGTATATTTTCATAATAATCAAAATGTCTTGAAATTTTAAAACTAAAATCTTTTTCGTAATTTGTAGAAAATTCTACCTCATCAAGCATTTGTATGGCTTTTATAATTCTAAATTTATTTATAAAAGTTTTTGATTTTAAAAAATTTAGCGTTGATTTTATCAAGCGATTTGGAGCTATGTCTAAAACAAACTCATCGCTACTTGTGAAAAATCTTTCTTTGTGTATTAAATTTGATTTTATATGCTCATTGAATAGTAATTTTCCTTTTAAAAAAATTCTATTTTCCTCACTACTTACATAAGATCTCATCAAACCTTTTTTATACACACTATCAAATTCATCTAAAAACATCGTGATAAATACTTCAAACAAAGGCATTTTAGCAATTTGTAAAGATGAAATTTGAGATTTTTTAAAAGGGAAATTTTTTAAGGTTGTTAGCATGTTAATTAAAAGATTTTTGGGGTTGAAATTTATCTCTTTTATACTATACCATTTCTTTACTTTAATGTTTTTCACAATTTTATATTCTTGAAAATAGCTAAAATTAGTATATAATTTATTACCATTGCTTATTGTATAGGCATAATTTAACTTGCTCTTTGAAACTTTCAAAGATTTATCTTTTTTTTCTTTATAGCTATCCAAATTTGTACATTTTGGCAAAATTTCTAAAACACCGCTTTTAGTCTGTATAATACCAACATAATTTTTAGCTTTTAAGGCGTTTTTACTTTTAAAGCCTAGAAGACTTTCATTGTTTTTTGCGAAGTCTTCTAGCTCTTTATAAAATATTTCAGCTTTTTCTTTGAAAATTTCTTTTAAATCTTCTTTAGAAAAAGCTTGATATTCGATGATAGAAAAAGTGTTAATTGTTTTCATTATTCATATATTTTTTTAAAAGTAGCTTCATCCCATTTTTGACTATCACTAAATTTATAAATAACCTTATCACTTTCTATAAATTCTGTCATATTTTTTAAATAATCTTTATTTTCAACAATAACATTTTCCAACATACCATTTTTATTTAAAACTACGTCAATCAAAGCATAATCATTATAAAAATACTCTTGCAGTAGCGGGATGATTTTATTTTGAAAAACATTTTTTAATTTCTCTAAATTCTCAATGCCTATAAAAAATGCATGTCCTATAGTCTTTTCTCTATCTAGCAAGTATTCTATGCGAGTATTAATAGCTTTTAATAATTCTTGCAAATTAACACCTTCGCAATTATCTGACAAAACATTAGGTTTAGGTATCATCTCGATAAATTCAAAGCGTCTTCGCAAAGCTGTATCAAGTGAAGTTATACTTCTATCAGCTGTATTCATAGTGCCTATGATATAAACATTCTTAGGCACTCCAAATTTTTCACCGCTATAAGGCAAAGTAACTTTTAATCCCTCGCTTTCATCTATTCTTTTGCTAGGTTCTATTAAAGTGATAAGCTCACCAAAAATCTTACTTACATTACCACGATTAATCTCATCTATGATTATTATATAAGGTTTTAAGTTATCTTTTTTTATTTTAAATTTTTCATTTTGCAAACTTTCAAATTCTTTTAATTTTTTATAAAACATAAAATAATAAGTCGCATTACCATGGTAATCACTTTGGCTGTCATATTTTGGCTTAATATCTTTAAAAGATAAAATTCTTCCATTTATAAAATCTAAATAATCTCTTTTTATAACATCAATAGTCAATCTTTGAGGACTTTTAATTGAGCCACCCAACAAAAAAGAACGATATTCATCTTTGGAATTTAAAAGGATTTTTTTAACATTAACTTTATTTTCTAAAGGAAATTCATTTCCTTTGTCTAGAAAATTTTGATTAATATAATTAGCAAATTCAAAAATTAATTTATCTAAGTCAGTTTCATTCTCATTTTGTATTGATGAAATATAGTTTTTCAAAGATTTATCACACAATTCTTTAAAAACACCATTTTTTATCTCATATTTTAATTCTTGAGAATTTTCATCGTTGTTTATTATAGGTTTTATACCTTCTACAAATTCTTCATATCCGTAGCTTTGATGAAAGGTGGTAAAAACTATTTGCCCATTTTTTACATACTCATCAAATTTTTCTTTTTTCTCATCTCTATCTTTATTTGCTAAATTTTCACCCAAGATTTCCAAAGCCTTATCTATAGTATGATAAGTTTTTCCTGTCCCTGGAGGCCCATAAAGAATTTGATTTAAAGGTGGATTTTGATTTTCAAAATTTAATTGTTGATTTTGTATTTTATTGCTTTCATTAATTTCAAAATCACTTTCATTTAAAGAATTAAAATAACTCATCATTTCTAAAAAATCTTTTACTAATTTATCTTTTTCGTTTAAATTATAGGTAAAATTAAACTTTTGCAGATATCCTTCATGCTCCATTTTATCTACTGCTAAACATCTAGATTTGTTTATATTATTATCTGGAAAATCAAAATATATTTTCAAATGTTTTTTATTATCAAAATATCCACTATATCCTATAAATATATAAATACCTTTTTTGGCAGTAAATTTTTCACTATTAATGTAATTTTTATTTAGCAATTCTTTTCTAACAAATATAATCCATGCATCTTTACTTAAAGTTCCACCTGAATTTCCTATTTGTTGTTTAAAAAGATAATTGTATTTTTCTTTAAGAAATTTCAAATTACTTTCAATTATTTTACAGGTAGTTCCTTTGCTGCTGATCTTTCCATTTTTAGTTTTTTTATTTCTATCAATACAATCATCTACCTGCTTTATTAATTCATCTATTGCTTTTATAAAATTTTCTCTTTCTTCATTAGAAAATTCAATCATAATACAGCCTTTTAATCTATAATCGCAAATAACTTGCAATTTTTATAATATCTATAAAATCTTTCCCCATTTTTATTCATAGTTCTTAAATAGGTAAAAACGGGTGAAGTCCATTTATAGCCTTGACTTTTTGTATGAAATTCATCTATTAATTTATCATCTTGATAAACATACACACTCATGCCACCATTTTTTACAACTGCTTCTTTAAATTCATCTTCATCTTTTGGAAAATGATAATACACATTGCCATTTTTATCTGCTTTACTGATTTTATAATCATATTTATTTTCAAGCATTATACGCCTTTTTTATTCTTATGTTTAAATTCAATTATACAAAAGATAAGTAAAAATTTAGATTTCTAAATTTTTACCATTGTATGAAAGTTTTAGCTTTTCTTATGTCGCTAAAATTTAAAGTAGTTTTTTCTTGAGTTTCTAAATTTTCTAAAGTGATATTTTCATCATCTACGGCGATAATTTTTGCTTCGATTTTTTCTTTTTCACTAGTTGTGATTTTTACAAGTTCGTTAATGCTTTTTGCAAAATGCTCAATTTTGCTAAGTTTTCTCTCAAGCCCACAGCTTGATACTTCTAAAAAATACTCCCCACCCACAGGTGGCTCTACATCAAAAATAGGCGATAAAATCTCACTAAGCTTAGCACAATCATCAAGATTTACCCCGCCTTCTTTTTGCACATAAATTCTATAAATCTTTCTACCATTTTCACTTACTAGCTCATCATCATAAAAGCTAAGCCCTGCTTCTTTACAAAGTGCTTCAAGATTCATTTTGTTCCTTTTTGATTTTTTCAAATAAAGCATCCATATGATTTTGATACTCTAATCTATCATCAAATTTAAAGTGAAAATTCGGACATCTATACCACCCTTGCTCACTCATGCAGTAATTTTGCAAAGCACGGGCGGCTTTTTTGAGTTGGTTGAGTATGATTTCTTGCTCTTGGATATTAAAAAACATTTTATCTAAATACACAAAAGCATCATATCTGCCTTTTTTACACTCCACATCCACTACGCACAAATTTTTTAAAGCTTCGTTGTCTAAATTTGCTAAAGCTTCTGGTATAAGTTCTTTTAAAATGCTTTCTGTGCGTAGCTTTTTGATTTCGGCTGAGTTCATAGGCTTACTTGTTCCTCAACTTCTTTGTAACTTTCTATATAATCCCCCACTCTCATATCATTACAACCTTCTATGCCTACACCGCATTCATAGCCTTTTGCAACTTCTCTTACATCATCTTTAAAGCGTTTGAGCGAGCTTACATTACCTTCAAATACCACAACCCCATCTCTAATGAGCCTGATTTTCGCACCACGATTGATTGTGCCTTCTGTCACCATACAACCTGCGATTTGTCCTAGTTTTGGCACACTGATCACTTGGCGAATTTCAGCTTGACCAAGTTGTTCTTCAGAGATAATAGGGCTCATCATACCACCTAGCAAGGCTTTTACATCATCAAGCAAGTTATAAATAACATTATAAGTTTTTATCTCTACACCTTTATCTTTGGCACGCTCTTTGATCTCACCAGTTGGGCGTATATTAAAACCTAAAACGATAGAGTTTTCACTCGCACTTGCAAGCTCTATATCACTTTGAGTAATCCCACCTACCCCACTATGGATGATATTAACCTTAATCTCATCGTTTTTAAGTTTTTCTAAACTAGCCTTAATCGCTTCAAGTGAACCTTGCACATCTGCTTTTAAAATCACAGGAAGGGCTTTTAAATTGCCTTCTTTGATTTTTGCACCAAGCTCATCTATGCTTACTTTAGTGGATTTGCTTAGTTCTTTTTGGCGGTTGTATTCATGGCGTTTATTAGCATATTCTCTTGCTTGCTTATCACTATCTACAGCTATTAGAGTTTCTCCTGCATCGGCTACTTCACTAAGACCTATGATCACCCCGCACTCACCTGGGCCTATTTCTTTTAAAGCTTTGCCTTGATCATCACTCATAGCACGCACTTTACCATAAGCTTCCCCTGCTACAACAGTATTTCCCACTCTTAAAGTACCATTTTGCACGATAATAGTAGCCACAGGACCTCTACCTTTTTGCACTGAAGATTCTATAATACTTGCTTTAGCATGGGTTTTTGGATTTGCTTTAAGCTCTAAAATATCAGCTTGTAATAATACAATTTCAAGTAAATCCTCTATACCATCACCTTTTTTAGCTGAAACTGGCACAAATTCATGGCTTCCGCCCCATTCTACTGGCATGATGTCCATTTCTGCTAGTTGGGTTTTTACCATGTCAGGATTTGCGTTTTCTTTATCCATTTTATTAATAGCAATGATAATAGGTACATTAGCTGCTTTTGCATGATTGATCGCCTCTTTAGTTTGTGGTTTTACCCCATCATCTGCAGCTACTACGATAATAACAATATCAGTTATACTAGCTCCCCTTGCACGCATAGCAGTAAATGCCTCATGGCCTGGAGTATCGATAAAAGTGATTTTTCTACCATTTTTTTCCACCATATAAGCGCCAACATGCTGAGTAATCCCACCTGCTTCGCCACTTGCAATGCGTGATTTTCTTATATAATCAAGCAAAGAAGTCTTACCATGATCAACATGCCCCATAATAGTAATAACCGGAGCTCTTTGGCTTAAATTTTCTTCTGTTTGATTTTCATCATAATCTTTTACATAATCAAACTCATCAGCCTCATCAATGATATTAATCTCCACTCCAAATTCAGCAGCAAGAATTTCTATAGCATCCTCATCTAAAAAGTCATTTTTAGTTGTCATCATACCAAGCATGAAAAGTTTAGAGATAACTTCTCCGGTGTTTTTACCAAGTTTTTCAGCAAATTCATACACACGAATTTCTTTAGGTATGCTTACACTTGTTATAGCTTCACTTTCTTTTTTCTCTACCTTTTTAGGTGGTTTTTTACGACTTCTTCTTTGTATACCACCCTCGCCAAATGGGTTGATAGAGTTATTTAAAGATTGCTTTAAAATATTTGGTTGTTTTTTGTTTGCTGGTTGTGCTGGTTTGTTTTCTTTTACACTAAAATCAGGTAAAACTACCATATCGTCATCTTCTAAAGAAATATCAGCAAAGTCTTTATCTCCTAAAAGATCCATTTTAGTAGTGTTTTCTTTTTTACTTGTCGCAGGATGATTTTTCTTTTCTTTTTTCTTTCTTTTTAAATTCTCATCTGAATTTGAAAAAATCATACTAAGGCTCAAGCCTTGAGTATTTTGTATATTAGATTTTTCTTCATTGTTTGTTTGGTTTTCTTTGCTTTCTTCTTTTTTCTTTTTAACGATAACCAAACCTCTTCTTTTAGCTAAATTTAAATTAGAGCCTAGTTTTTCATCGAATTTAATTTCTTCTTTTTTTTCTTCTAATGCTTCATTTTTAATAGGATTTTCAGGTTGCTTTTCTTCTTTTTTACTTTCTTCTTTCTTTTCATTTGTTGTTTTAACAGGAGTTTTTGTTTCTTTTTTAGTAGTTTTTTTCTCTTCTTTTTTGCTTTCTTCTTTTTTAGTAGTAGTTTTTTTAGCCGCGCTTTCTTTTTTAGGCTTTGCCACTTTTTTTACCACATCTAGTATTTCACCTGATTGCACATATTGATAAATCGCTTCTGCGATTTCAGAAGATACTTTTTTGTTAGGGGATTTTATATCCTCTAAGCCTATTTCATTGGCTTTTTCTATAATTTCTTTACTAGTATATCCTAACTCTTGAGCGATTTCGCTAATCTTTACATCTGTCATTAAAAAATATCTCCTTTAAATCCTGCTGATTTATACTGCCATAAAAATTGCCTTTGCAAGCTCTCATAAAAGCCTTTTGCAATGTTTTTTCATCTTTTTCAAAACATGGATTACAAATATATAAACTCCTACCAAATTCCACTTTAGTGATAATTTGAGAATTTTTTATTTGAAATTGATGCAAACTTTGCTTTTCATAACGACCTTTGCAAACAATGCACATTCTAATGGGTATATGGTTTTTCAAAATTATATCTTTTTTTTGGAATTTTTAGCAAATTTTAAAGCCCTCATCGTCAAATTCTAAAAGCTCAACTCTAAATTTAGCAAATTTATTTTTGATTTTTTCTTTGATTTGTTTAGCATCATCTTTATAAGCTAGAGTGAAAAAACTCGAACCTGAGCCTGAAAGCGTGCTCATGAGAGCATTATTATCTAAAGCTAATTTTTGTACTTCAAAAAGCTCAGGTAAAAGTTTCATTCTTTGATTTTGATGAAGTTTATCTAAACTTGCATATTTTAATAAATCATATTTTTTCTCTAAAAAGCAAGCAGTTAAAAATGAAGCATGACAAAGATTAAAAACAGCATCTTCTAGATTAATTTTTTTAGCTAAAACTGTTCTTGATTTTTGAGTATTCATCGCTACATTTGGTATAGTTATAACAGCTTGTAAGTCTTTATCTACTTCTTTTTTTATAGCTAAGACTTTTTGATTGTGATTTAATGCACACACAAAACCTCCAAGAGCTGCTGGAGCTATGTTATCTGGATGATTTTCATATTTTAAAGCTTCATTTAAAATGATATTTTTATCTGCTTTAAATCCGCTTAATTCATAAGCACAAGCAATAGCTCCAATTATTACAGCAGAAGAACTTCCCATACCTCTTGCTAAAGGGATATTATTTTGAAAAACAAAACGAAAATTATCTTTTTTACCGCTAAGTCTTTGATAAATTTCATAAAAAATATTAACAAAAGTATTATTTTTTTTAAGATAGATATTATTTTCACCTTCTCCATGTATGTTAATACTAAAAAATTTAGATTTTTCAACTATAGTTTGATTAAAATGTTTTAAACTCAAGCCCAAACAATCAAAACCAGGACCTAAATTTGCACTTGTCGCAGGAACTAAAATTTTCATTTTTTACCTTAATTAATTGCATCTAAAACATAAAAAGGTGTATTTTCTTTGCTTAAATTTAAACCTTTTAAACTTTGAGGCATAAAAAAACTTCCTGCTTGTGTCTTCTCTAAAATAATTTCACCATTGTCTTTTTTTACAAAACATAAATGTTTGTTTGCAGGTACAGGAGTGTTGTTATTTAACTCAAAAGCACCGATTGCTTTTAAAGGAATGTTTTTGACTATGGCTAATGTCTCAAAAGAAACATAAGAAATCTTTATACCCATGTAAGAACCTGGCCCATGTACATAAATAAGCTTTTCAAACTCATATTGTGAAAGTAATTCTTGCAATATTTTTGGTAAAACCTCGCTAACTTTTAAATCACTTTCAATGGTATTTAACAATAAATCATTTTCATAAATACCAAGCATTAAAGGTTTTGCTATGGCATTTAAAAGCAAAGTAACCTTTTTTATGCAAAAACCTTTTCGTAAACCTTATGTGTGCTTTTTTCTAAGCTTACCACTTCATAGGTACTAGGATCTTTTAAAAGTTCTTTAGTTAAAAGATGATTAAGCTTGTGTGAACCTGCATAAGAAGTATAATCTCCAAAAACTCTACATCCAAGCAAGGTTAAATCCCCAATAGCGTCTAAAATTTTATGACGCACAAATTCATCCTTAAAGCGCAAACCTTCAGGATTTAAAATACGATTATCATCAATCACAACAGCATTTTCTAGGCTTCCACCAAGACCTAAATTCATAGCTCTTAAAGCTTGAACATCTTTTAAAAATCCAAAAGTTCTTGCTCTTGCTATTTGCTCTATGTAGTTTTGTTTGCTAAATTCAAAACAATAATTTTGTTTGCCTATAATAGGATTATCAAATTCGATTGTATAGTTTATAATAGGCATATCCGTAGGACTTAAACGCACAAATTTATTGCCTTCTTTTACTTCTACACTTTTTTTAATCACTAAAATTTTTTTTGCCGCATCAAGCTCTTTTATACCTGCTTCTTCAAGCATCATACAAAAACCTATACTGCTACCATCCATTACAGGAGCTTCGTTTGCGTCTAAAACTATACGCACATTATCAATACCATAAGCATTAATTGCGCTCATTAAATGTTCTATAGTAGAAACATAACCCCTATGATCGCCTATTACAGTAGCCATTTGTGTATCGATGACATTTTCAGGCTTTGCTTCATAAGAAATTCCCAAATCACTTCTATAAAACACTATACCACTACCAGCTTCTAATGGCTCTAATTTTATACTAATAGGCTCACCCTTGTGCAAACCTATACCAACACCTTTAACTTCTTTTGCTATTGTTGTTTGATTCATTTTTATTCACTCAAAATTCTTTTTTTGCTTGATTCTAATACATTATAGATATTTTCTTTTATCCATTTTGCATCTTGCCATTGCTCAGGACGCACTTCAACACCTTGCACCAAAACACCAAAATGCACATGATCTCCAAGCGCTAAGCCTGTAGTGCCTGTAGTGCCTATAACATCACCTGCTCTAACTCTATCGCCCACATTTACATCCACATTAGTGCAATGTCCATAAAGAGTATAAATCCCAAAACCATGATAAATAATAATATTTAGTCCATAAATTCCATTTTCTTGTACAAATACCACTTCACCATCATTATTGCTAATGATAGGCGCTTCTTTTACACTTGCTAAATCAAGCCCCATGTGATAAGAGCTACTAAATGCTTGATTATTATAAGAATAAAACCTATGATCAGCATAATCAGCTACTTTTTGGCCATTTTTTAAAGGCTTGAAAAGATTGACTTTAAAATTATTAATCATAGTATCAGGAACTTTACTCGTAATATCATGAATGATAACTTCATTAGAAGCTCTTAAGTCCTCATTAACAAATTTAAATTTTTCTAGCCTGCTTAACTCTCTGTCTTTTGGAGCATATTTTTGTGCTAAAAATTCAATCTTTCCATCTAAAAATCTATCACTTACTTTTATATTTGATACACGGTATTTTTTATTGGTAAAATAATATCTAATTCTTTGTTTGTTTACATTACCTGCTTTATCTACTGCTACTACATAAGCTCTAAAATGCTCATCGGTTGCCTCCCAAGGAATCAAAGCAGCATAATATCCTTCTTTCACATAAGGAGTTGCTTTAAAAATTTTGTCTTTATCAGTTGTGACATAAACTTCTTGTAAATTCTCATCACTTGCTTTAAATACCACACTACCTACTCCACCTTGTTCGATTTGATAAGAATTGTCTAAAATTTCTACAAATGGTTTTTTGGTATCAATGATAACTTTCACTTCTTTAAGCGCTTGATTTCCTAAAAAGAAATTCCAAAAACTACTATCACTTGCTTCTATTACAAGCTTATAAGAATCAACATTTTCTTTATAAGCTGGTTTTGGTAGTTTTAAATCAAAATGGACACTTTTTTTATTACCTTTAACATGTTCATTAACAAGCATTTCACCATTTAATTCATTTGCTTTAAATAGTGTGACTTTAACATCTTTTAAAACGCTTTCATCGCTTATTTCTATAGATATAGGATCTGTTAAATTGCTATAAATAATATCTGATTTTGTTTGGATTAATGGAGGATTTTTTTCAAACAGCTTTGTATTTAACACAAAAACCCCAAAGGCTAAAAGTATTAAAAAAACTAGAAAAATCCATTTTTTATTTGATCTTTTACGCGTAAAAACCATATTCTCCACTTTCATTGTATAATTTTTGTAAAAATATATTATGCTTTAGCAAATTAAGAGTAAATTATAAAAAATTTTACAAAATTTCTCTTAACTTATTTGCGCTTTTAATCCAAGCTTCAAGTTCATTTATATCACATTTTTCTATCATTTTTTTACACTCTTGTAATTCTTTTTGAAATAAATCAATAGAATTTAATAAATTTTGTTTGTTTTGTTCAAAAATACCACTCCACATTTGAGGGTTTGATTTTGCAATTCTACACATATCTTTAAAAGAAGGACCTCCTAGGTGGGCTATATTTTTTTTATTTTCTTCTTTCATTACAAAATTTGCCAAGGAAAAACTAATCACATGCGGTAAGTGTGAAATGATAGAAGCATGATGATCATGTGAAATACTATCCATAAATACAAGCTTCATTCCTAAATCTGAAAAAATTTCTATAGCTCTTTTTTGATGGATATGATCAGCATTTTGCACATCACATAAAACACAAACTGCATTTTTATATAAGTCTTTTATAGCTGCATTTGGACCGCTATTTTCTGTTCCTGCCATAGGATGAGCTGCGATAAATTGACTTTGTAAATCAGATGGTAAATTTTTAATAATTTCTTCTTTTGTACTTCCAAGCTCAATGATAGTGCAATCTTTAGAAATATTTTGAAATTCTTTTAAAATTTTTACAATAGCTCTTACAGGGATAGCTAAAAAAATTACATCACATTTTTTTAACTCTTCAAATGAAACAATTTTATCTATTAATTTTAGCTCTAGCGCGATTTGTTCAAATTCTTTGTTTATATCATATCCGCAAACTAAATCTATTAATTTATTCTCTCTTAAGCTAAGGCCCAAAGATCCACCTATTAAGCCAAGTCCGATTATACCTACTTTCATAAATTTTCCTTAAAAAGCATTAGTTAAAAATATTTTGGTATTATAACGATTTTGTATATAAAAATTTAGGTAAAATGATGAAAAAATGGTTTGTTTTCTTTGCACTCTCAAGTTCTTTATGTGCAGCTACGATTAAAGATATCAAATTTGAAGGCTTATCGCAACTTTCTAAAGAAAGTGCTATTGCGATTTCTAAATTAAAAATAGGACAAAAAATCGACCCTGCTAGTATAGACATAGCGATTAAAAACCTTTTTGATAGAAATTATTTTAAAGATATAGTAGTAGAAGAAAAAAATGGGGTGCTAACTTTTAAAGTAATAGAAAAACCTTCCATTGGAAAAATAGATATTCAAGGTATAGCAAGTAACGATAGAAAACAAATAGAAAGCCTTGTTGGTTTAAAACCTGGAATTTTATATGATGAAAATTCAGCTAAAGACGCAGCTGAAAAAATCAAACTTTTTTATCAAGCCAAAGGTTTTTATGATACTGTTGTAGAAATCAAAGATGAAAAATTAAGTAATTCAAGCTCATTAAAACTTACTTTTGTTGTAAATCGTGGGGAAAATATCATCATAGAAAAAGTACATTTAAGTGGTGCAAAAAATTTAAGTTATTCAGATATTGAACCTGCGGTAGCAAATAAACAAAGAGAAGCCCTAGGCTGGATGTGGGGCTTTAACGATGGTAAGCTTAAAATCTTTGATCTTGCAAATGATAGCTCAAGAATTTCAGATGTATATTTAAAAGAAGGTTATCTTGATGTGAGCGTATCTCCTGCTTTTTTAAATACTTATACAGATACTTATCAAGCTGATTTAACTTATTTTATCAACGAGGGTGAGGTTTATAAAGTTAAAGGGATTAAAATTTTTAATCCTATTTTTAGTGATGAAGAAAATGAAGCTTTAGTAAATGATTTAAAATTAAGTGTTGGAAAAATAGTTAATATAGAAAAACTAAGAGAAGATATAAAAACTATAGAAACAAAAACAGCTGATTTGGGTTATGCTTTTGTACAGGTTATACCTGATATACAAAAAGATAAAGAAAACCATGAAGCTATGATTATTTTTAAAGTCATACCTAATGAAAAAGTATATGTTAGAAATGTTGAAATTTCAGGTAATACTAAAACAGTTGATAGGGTTATTCGTAGAGAGCTTTATCTAACCGAAGGCAATCTTTACAATAGAACTGATTTAATAGACTCAAGAAATGCTCTAAGAAGAACTGCATATTTTGAAAATGTAGATATTAAAGAACAAAGAGTAGATGATACGCATATTGATTTGATAGTAGAAGTCAAAGAAGCTTCAACTGGAGCTATTTCAGGTGGTATTGGTTATGGAACTAGTGATGGAATTTTACTTAGTGCTTCATTATCTGATGCAAATATCTTAGGCTCTGGCATGAAAGGAAGTGTAAGTATAGACAAAGGCGATGATACACTTTCAGGTAGAATATCTTTAAGAAATCCTAGAGTAAATGATAGTGATTATTCTCTTGGAGGATCATTATATTCAGATCGTTTAGAATGGGATAGTTATGATGAGAGAAACTATGGTTTTGATATAAGTGTTGGTAAAACTTTGGGAAGATATACAAGCATAGATTTAACTTACAATCTTGAACAAAGTGATATTTATCATTTGAGTGATCGCTTAATCGCTCAAGGATATAAACTTGGTAAAACTTACAAAAGTTCTATCACTCCTTCAATAGTATTTAACAATACAGATGATTATTATCTACCAAGATCAGGTTTTATCGCTTCAACCTCACTTGAATATGCAGGCTTAGGTGGAGATCAAGAATTCATAAGCTCTACTACTAAATTTAATTATTATCAAGGCTTAGAAGAATTTATAGGTTGGGATTTGATTTATCGCTATAAAGCAAGTTTTTATAAGGTATGGGATCAAGGTTATTTACCTATCAATGAAAAATTATACCTTGGAGGCATAGGAACTATTAGAGGTTTTGATAGAAGAAGCGTGAGTCCTAAAAACGAATGGGGTGATGAAACAGGTGGTACAGTGGCTTTTGCAAATTCTGTAGAGCTTAGCTTTCCAATCTTTGATAGAATCAAACTAAGAGGAAGTGTGTTTTTTGACTATGGTGCCATAGGAGAAAGTTCTTTAAGTCAAATTCAAAGATGGAGCACAGGTGTTGGCTTTGAGTGGCTAACCCCACTAGGTGCTTTAAATTTAGTTTTTGCTAAACCATTTAACACTAATTCAAAAGACGACTTAAGCAAATTCGAGTTTATGTTGGGTGCAAGATTTTAAAAATACTAAAATCTTGCTATAATTTTGAAATTTTATTTTAGGTAGAGATAATGAATTTTTTAGATATTTTTTCTAGTATAAGACGCAAACAAGCCGCTCCAAGCGAAGCTCCAAATCACTGGGTAAAATGTAATTCTTGTCATGCGTTAATGTATTATAAAGAAATAGAAACTTGTTATAATGTTTGTCCTAAATGTAATTTTCATATGAGATTAAATCCTTTAAAACGTATCGAGCTACTTAGTGATGAAGATACTTTTGTAGAAATGGATAAAGATTTACATGCGATTGATCCGCTTAAATTTGTTGATAGTAAATCATATAAAAAAAGATTAGCAGAAAATGAAGAAAAAACAGGAAGAAAAAGCGCTATAATAAGCGGCGAGTGCAATATAGATGGCATTAAAACTCAATTAGTTGTTTTTGATTTTTCTTTCATGGGTGGAAGTTTGGGCTCAGTAGAAGGTGAAAAAATTCTTAGAGCTATTGAAAGAGCGATTGAGAAAAAAACTCCTGTTGTTATAGTGAGCGCAAGTGGTGGAGCTAGAATGCAAGAAAGCACTTATTCTTTAATGCAAATGAGCAAAACAAGTGCAGCATTAAAGCTATTAGCAGAAGAAAAGCTTCCCTATATTTCTGTCTTAACTGATCCAACTATGGGTGGGGTGAGCGCATCGTTTGCTTGGCTTGGAGATATCATTATGGCTGAACCTGGTGCCCTAGTAGGCTTTGCAGGAGCTAGAGTTATCAAACAAACTATAGGTGCTGATTTACCAGAAGGCTTTCAAAAGGCCGAATTTTTACTTGAACATGGATTAATTGATGCTATTGTAGAAAGAAGTGAACATAAAAAATTTATAGCAGATTTTTTAAGATTTTTTTCTAAAAATTAAAAATGCATATTAATCTTTTAAGCATTCAAAAAAACAATAATAATGAATTTAGTAAAATAGATGAGCACTACACCAAGCTCATCAAAAAATTTTGCAATTTTAATGATATTTGTATTTTTAACAATAAAATTAATTTAGCACAAAATACCAATACCATAGAAGCAAAAAAATCTTATACAAACGCGCTAAATCCTTATAAAAAAGGTTTTTGCATAGCTTTAGATGAAAAGGGTAGAGAGCTTACAAGTGTAGAATTTGCTAAATTATTACAAGATAAAAATGAAATTTCTTTTTTTATAGGTGGCGCTTATGGCCTTGAAAAAGAATTCATCGCACAAATGCATACAAGCATAGCTCTTAGCAAAATGACTTTAGTGCATAAATTTGCTAAAACCATGCTTTTAGAACAAATTTATCGTGCATTTTGCATTAATACAAATCATCCATACCACAAATAGGAGCATTTATGCAAGAGTTAAATCTTGAAGAATTTAAAAATATATTACTTCAAAGACAAAAAGAAATTTTACAAGAACTTCAAGGTAATATAGACAATATCCATGATCTGCAAGATAGTGAACCAAGAGATGAAGTTGATTTACAGCAAATTGACAACAGCTCACATATTGACTTAAAAATCAATGAAAATTTAAAAACAGAATTAGAAGAAATTAAACATTCATTAAGCAAAATAGATAACAATACTTATGGAATTTGTGAGTATTGTGATGAAGATATACATCCTGAAAGACTCAAAGTAAAACCTCACGCAAAATATTGTATAAATTGTCGTGAAAACTTAGAAAAAAGGAAAGAATTATGAAAGTAAAATTATTTTTCTTTGCAAGTTTAGTTTATCTTTTAATCGTAGCAGCCTTAGTTTATAATCTAAATTTGGGAAATTACACTTTCACAATTTCTACTTTTGAGCTAAATTTACCTATCAGCTTGTGGGTAATTTTACCTGCATTTATTTTGATGGTTTTAGCTTTATTGCATATGAGTTTTTATGGCTTTTTAAAACATTTACAATACAAAAATCTTATTAAAGATAGCAAAAATTATGAAAATTTTTTAATTGATGTATTTTTGAAAAAAATAAGCAAAATTAAATTTAAAACTCAAGAATTTCAAGATATAGCCAAAAACACTCAAGCTCTTTATTTTAAAGAAAAAAATCAAAATACAAAAATAGATGATATTATAAATATTTTAGAGCAGTTAGACAAAAAGGAATTTGTGGAATTAAAAAAATACAAACTCGATCCACATAATGAAATTTTCATTTTAAATGAAAAAAATCATTTCCAAAAAGATAGCGACTATGCTTTTTCTTTTATTAAAAATAAAGAAACTCTGACAAATGAATTAGAAAATTTTGCTTATAAAATGGTATTAGATAATGCACCTTATAGCCAAATTAAAACACTAAAAATACAAAAAAATCAAGATGATATTTTATTACTTTTGGATAGATTTGAAAAAGAAAATTTGGAATTAAATCATGCTGAAATCGAAGTTTTGCTTAGCATGAATACCTTAGATGATAAGTCATATTTACAATGCACAAAAATACTTTGTAAAAAAATAGAGCCTCAAATATTAATTGCTTTATTTAAAAAGTTAAAAGATAGTCATTCTCAAGCTTTAAGAGCTTATCTTTATACTTTAGCAGAATTTGGTATGTATGATGAATTGCTTAATGAATTAGGAAATGATCAAAACGAACATAAGGATTTTAGACTCTTGCTCTTTTTAAGAGAACATAATAAAAAAATAGAACTCGAAAAATTTATACAATGATAGATTTTAGTAAAAAACCTTTGTTTTTAGCTCCTATGGCAGGTTTTTCAGACTTGCCTTTGAGAAATTTAGTTAAACAATTTGGGGCTGATGTAACAATTAGTGAGATGATAAGTTCTAATGCTTTAGTGTATGAAAGCTCAAAAACTCTTAAAATGTTGGAAAAAGCTGAACTTGAGAATCCTTATATAGTTCAAATTGCAGGCTCGGATGAAAGTGTGATTCAAAGAGCGGTAGAAATATTAAATCGTTTTGATTTTATAGATGGGATTGATTTTAATTGCGGCTGTCCTGTAAATAAAGTTATAAAACAATGTGCAGGTAGTGCTCTTTTGCAAGATCTTGATAAATTGCAAAGAATTTTAGAACTTATCAAAAAAACAAGTAATAAAAAGCTAACTAGTGTCAAAGTAAGATTAGGGTTTGAAAAAAAAGATCCTATTACCATTGCTAAAGCATGTGAAAATGCTGGGGTAGATTTTATCAGTATGCATGGTCGCACTAGAAAACAAATGTATAGTGGAAATTCTGATTATGAAGCTATAGCTTTAGCTAAAGAAAATATCAAAATTCCTTTAGTTGCAAATGGCGATATTAGCACAGAAAATGCTAAAGAAGTTTTTAAAATAACAAATTGTGATGCATTGATGATAGGGCGTGCAAGCATAGGAAAACCTTGGATATTTCACGAGGTAAAAACTGGCAAAAAAATCGATAAAATTTTAAAAAACAAAATCATCTTTACACATTTTGAAGAAATGCTAAAACATTACAAAGAACAAGGTATAAGCATATTTAGAAAGCACTTACATGAATATTCTAAAGGCTATGAAGATGCTTCAAATTTTAGAGATTGTGTTAATCGCATTAATGATGCAGAAATTATGCGAAAATATATGCAAGAATTTTTCAATAAGGAATGATTTTTGCTTGTAAAATTCTAAGCAATATGAATGAAGAGATACCATAAAACAAGGAAGGTTCATGGCAGCTCATATCAATTCAAAAGGGATTTACAAAGCATTAGGTGGCATTAGAACAAGTGCAAATAATCTAGCAGCACATGCTTCAAAGCTTAACAATCAAAGTTTAAATTTCGAGCAAGTTTTACAACAAACACAACCAAAATGTATAAGCACTTGCTTACAAAGCTCCCAAAAACAACTTGGAAATTTGCTTGAAGATATTAAAAATAGCAAGGAAGCTATTATAAAAAATACACATATTGATAGTGCAAATATCATCGCAAAATTAAGACAAGAGGCTATTATGATGTATGATATTACTCTTAAAAACCCTCTTTAATGATTTTATATAAATTATCAATATATTCATCGCTAAAATGCGATGAATTAAAATTTTCATAAAATTTTGCAAGATCTTTAGCTTTAAACTCATAGCCAAAAGCACATTTTTTATGCGCAGGCAAAAAAGCCCTTACCAATACAACATCTTCTTTTATACACTCATCACACAAAAAGCAAATAAAATCCTTATGCAAGCGTCCTTCAAAGCTTAGAATCTTTAAATAAGCATCCACAATCACACGCTTGCAATCTTGTTTTTCAAAACGCTTAGCACAATCTTCTAAAAGCTCAAAATAAAAACTATCAATCTCCTCAACATCTTTTAAATGCCAATAAAAAAGCCTGATAAATTCTTGCCAAAAAAACATTTTTTCTCTATCTAAAACCCAAGAAAATCCAATGTGTAAAACATCTTTTAAGCGCGGTAAAAATCTTGAACTTTCCTCAAGTTCAAAATCAATCTTATATCCATTTAGAATATTAGAATGTCTCATTCCGTAAAATCTATAACTTTTAATAACTTTTTTGGCGCTTAAAAGATAAACAATCAAATCCTCATCTTTTACGCTCTGAGTGTGCAAAATAAAGCCTTGCATCTATAAAAGCTCTATACCATAAGCTTGTAAAATTTCATAAGCACTATTTTCTAAAGATTCATTAAAACTTGCAGTAGCATTTTTATGTAAAATAATTTTAGAATTAGGCGTGGCGCTTTGAGCTAAAATAATATTACTAAATACACAAATATGCGAAACCAAACCACAAAATTCTATACTTTCATAATGATTTTGTTTTAAAAAATTAGCCAATTCTAAACTACCAAAAGCATTCTTATAAAAGATTTTTTTTGCATTTTTTAAATACACATCAAAATCACTTGGCATTTGCCAACCAAAAGTATCTTTAATACAATGATAAATAGGCAGTTTTTTTCCTTCTTGGGTTTTTAAATAGCTCTCATCATGCGTATCAAAAGTAAAAACAACATCACCTTGATGATTTTTTAAAAGAGTAAGAATATTATCTTTTATCTTGGTAGCTTTTTCAAAACCTAAGCTACCATCGATAAAATCATTTTGATAATCAACTATAATTAAAAGTTTAGTCATTATCCTTAACCATGAAAAAACTATCCGTGTGGATATTTTCAAATGCAGTTTTTAAGCTCGTAAATAATTTTGGATTTTCTTTTTCTAAATTTGCTAAAAGCTGTTTAGCTTCTTCTCTAGCATGAGGAAATTTTACATTTTTTTCACTTAATTTCATACCAGGACAAAATTCATTACCAATTACTTCTAATTCATTATTAATAGCATTTTCTCTTAATTGCCTTTCTCTTACAAAAATCAAAGGACGGATGACTTCTATACCTCTTTTACTTTTATATTTTGGCGCTAAACTTCTAAGAGCACCATTATAAATGAAATTCATAAAAAAACTCTCTACTGCATCATCTAAATGATGAGCTATGGCTAACTTATTAAAACCATTTTCTAAGGCGTAAGTATATAAAGCTCCACGTCTCATTCTTGAAAAATAGCTACAAAAGCTTGAATTTTTTCTAATGGTATCACCTGAAATTTCATAAATATTAGAATCAATAACCTCATGGTCAATACTATGTTCTTTGCAGTGATTATGAAGTTTGGTGTAATCTTCACCCATGCCATAACTTAAAGTTACTGCTTTAAGTTCAAATTTAAAAGGTGCATGTGCTTGCATACGCTTTAAAAGATGAGCTAGAGCTAGAGAGTCTTTCCCGCCACTAAGTCCTAATAAAACTTTATCATTATCTTCTATTAAGGAAAACTTAGCATTTGCTTTTGCAACTTCTCTGATTAGTCTTTTGCTAAGATTTATCATAATTTCTCACAAATTTTTAAAACAAAATTAGCTGAAATTTTAGCGGATTTTTCTACAAACTCATCAAAGTCAAATTCAGCTTTTTCACCTGCCTTATCACTCATTGATCTTAAAACCAAACATGGAATTTTTAAAGCATCACATACCAAAGCCACACTAGCTCCTTCCATTTCACAAGCATCTGCATTAAAAATTTCTCTAATTTTTGCTTTTTTATTCTCATCACAAATAAATTCATCACCCGTAGCGATAATACCTGATTGTAATTTAACACCAAGTTCTTTAGCAACCTCTATGGCAAGATTATTAAGCTTATCGTCTGTTTTTATAAAAATTTCATTACCAGGAACATAACCGAGCGGATGTCCAAAAGCTGTAATATCTAAATCATATTGAGCTAATTTTGTAGCATAGATTAAATCCCCTATTTCCAAACTAGGATTAAAAGCACCAGCCACTCCTGTAAAAAGCATAAGTTCAGCTTTAAATTTTTCTATCATAATAGTCGCACTAAGAGTGGAATTTACTTTCCCTATCTTAGAATAAGCGATGATTAATTCATGATTTTTGTATTTTGCAATATAATAAGTATTATTTGCATATTCAATTGTTTGATATTCTTTTAATGTTTCGAGTAAAGGAGTAACCTCTTCGGGCATAGCTCCTAAAATAGCTATTTTCATTTAATCACCTTTAGAATTTCATCAATATCTTCTATTTTACTTAAAGCATAAGTTTCTTTTTGAGTGATTTTTTTATTTAAGCCCTTTAGCACGCTCGCACCAAATTCTATATAAAAATCCACTTCATTATCTATTGTTTTAATGCTTTGCTTATAAAGAACAGGCTTTATAAGTTGCTCGCTTAAAAGTGTTAAAGCTTGAGTTTTATCACTATATATTTTTGCATTTACATTTGAAACTACACTTTTAAAATCATCTTTTAACACAAGCTCTAGTTCTTTTGTAAGTTTTAAAGACGCATTTTTTAATAATGGACAATGGCTTGCAACACTCATATTCAAAAGCATAGCTCTTTTAGCTCCTGCATTCTTAAACTCACTCTCATAAGAAGCTAAATCAGGCTTTAAGCCCGCTACTACAATCTGTCCTTCACAATTATAATTAGCTGCAAAAATACTTTTTTGCTCACTTAATGCCTTTTGACAAAGTTCTTCTACTACTTTATCTTCAAGTCCTAAAACCACCATCATACCAGCTTCGATTTTAGAGCAATCCTCCTGCATAAATTGGCCACGCTTGTTAACAAGTGCTATAACATCTAAAAAGTCAAATGCACCTTGAGTCGCTAAAGCACTAAATTCTCCTAGTGAATGGCCTAAACTATACTTAGCTTCTATACTAGCTTGCTCTTTTAAAGCTTCATAAGCCATTAGTGAGTTTAACACTATGGCCATTTGTGTAAATTCGCTTTTATTTAAATTTTCATTTTCCTTAAAAAGCAAATTTTTAAAATCAATTTTACAATAATCACTTGCACAATCTAATAATTCTCTTGCTTTAAGTGAATTCTCATAAAAACTAAGCCCCATACCAACACTTTGAGAGCCTTGACCTGGGAAAATAAATGCACTATTCATTAGTGTCCACCGCAGCAACCGCCACCACCATGTCCGTGGCCACCACAACATCCACCACCATGTCCGTGATGATGATCATGATGATGTCCTCCACCACCACATCCACAACTTCTGCTACCTGCAATAATTCCTGTTAAAATTTCATCTTCACTTGCAGCTCTAACATCTACAATATTAATTGAAAATAACAAGTCTTTTCCTGCGTAAGCATGATTATAATCAATAGTAACTTCATTCTCAGTAATTTCTCTAACAATTACTCTTACTGTATTACCATCTTCGCCTTCGCCAAAAAGCTCCATACCAACTTGCAAATCAATCCCTGCAAATTGTTCTTTTGGTAAAGTTTGCAATGCATTTGCATCATATTCACCCAAAGCATTTTCTTTTTTTATCACAATATCGGCATTACATGGGGCATCAAGTTTTTGAATTTCTTCTTCTAGTCCTTCTAAAATTTGACCCTTACCTAAAATAAAAGAAATAGGTTCAGCATAAATATTTGATTCTAAAACTTCATTTGTGTTTGCATCTTTTAACTCATAAAACATTGAAACTACACTATTTTTTTCTATAGCCATTTTATCTCCTTTTTTATTTTCTATCTGGCGAAACTTTTGCTTCAGGACTATCAGGATAAGCTGTCTTTAAAGCTTTGTAAAATTTATTAGCACTTTTTGGATCTCCAACTTTATCTAAGCTAATAGCCGTATGATAAAGTAATTTTGGCACATAATCACCCTTGGTGCTTATAGCAGAACTTTTTTTGTAAAATCCCAAAGCGCCTGCATAATCTTTTTGTTTATATCTTATCTCTCCAAGCCAAAAAGTAGATCTAGCAGGTTTATAATGGATACTAATTAAATGCTCAAATTTTTCTTTTGCATCATCAAATTGATTTTTATTGGTTTCATCAATAGCTTTTTTTAAAATTTCGCTAGATTGCAGTTTTTTCCAACTATCATCTTTCGCTTGAACAATTTCTTTTTCCAAAGTCGTATTTGTTTCTTTAATGACTTCTTGTGTTTTATTGCTTTCGCTAGCAATAGGAACAACTTGGATATTATTTGTTTGATTTTGCACTCTAGCTATTTCCGATTGAAAAAAAGTTATGGTTTGGTTCATATCTTCTTTAGAAACATAATCATCATTAATTTTATTAATCAAAGTTGTTATTTCGCTCAATACTTTTTGAATTTCTTGGTGATTTTTTTCTTGAATTTGTCTATTTTCTTCTACATAAGCTCTTAAATTTTGAATTTCTTTTGTGATATTTGCATCAAAATTTTGATAGTTTTCTTCTAGTGAAAGTAATTTTGTATTTGCTTTAGAATATTGAGCATTTAAACCCTCGGTTACACTTTGTAAACCTTCTATATTTTCTACAGCAGTATTTATCTTACTAGTCAAATTAGTATAATATTCATTTAAAGCTTTTAAGCGTTCTTGATTTTCGTATTGTAATTTTTCATTTTGAGTTAAGCCATAAGGTGTTTTTGTATCTACTTTTCCTGCATCAAATGCTGAAATTTCAGCGTATAAAAAAGTAGCTCCTAAAAGAGCTACTGATAATAATTTGATTTTCATTTATTTAAAACTTATTTTGATAATTTAAATTCTGCACGACGATTTTGCGCATCACAAGCTTTTGTTCTTTCAGTACATACAGGATTAGTTTCTCCATAACTTTTTACGCTTATTCTATCTGCGCTAACACCTTGAGCTACTAAAGATTCTTTAACAGCTTTAGCTCTTTTTAAACCTAGAGCTTGATTATATTCATCAGTTCCCCATTCATCGCAGTTTCCTTCAACTACAATTGCAGCATTCGCAGCTTCTTTGTTGAAAATTTCAGCATTATCTGCAACAACTTTTTGCATATCTTTTCTAACATTAAATTTATCAAAATCAAAATACACATTTGCAATAGAATTTAAAGATTCAAGATTTTCAAATCTATCAGAACCACCACTACCTTTTGATCCATCTACACTACTTGAACTGCTTACACTAGTATTTTTTGTAGCACAACCACTTACAATAACAGCAAATGCAGTAATTGAAGCAAAAATGATTTTTTTCATTGCTTTTCCCCTTTTTTATTTAAAAATCATAATTTAATTATAACAAAAAAAATGCTATTTTGATATTTTACCAATCAATTGATTGAATTTTACCCACTTTTAAACCATAATGAAAGGCTTTATTTGCATTAATTCTAATAACTCCTAAGGCACTTTGTGAACCTAAATATTTAATAAATACTACACTTTCTCCATCACTTGAAAATCTTGGAAAAAGATTTTTACCATTTGCAGTGAGTTGTCTTATATAATCACTCTGGGTTGACATTAAATAAAGATTAAAAACCCCACTTTGATTTACCTCCCTGCTAGAATAAACCATATAATGTTTATAGGTAGAAACTGAAGAATTATTTTTACCATGAAAAACTACTTGCTCTGTTAAATTAGAATCTAAATTTTGCATAAAAATATTTGGATAACCTAAACGATCTGATACAAATACGATTTTTTTATCATCATCTACAAAGTTGCCATTTACATCAATACCCGTATAATTTGTAATCTGTTTTAAATCTTTTGTATCTGTATCATACAAATACACATCTGGCTGATCTTTTGGCGCCATAGTAAGTAAAATTTTTTTACCGTCATCGCTAACATCAGAAGCAACCATCATACCCTTACTAGCAATGATTTTTGTGATGTTTTTATTTTTCATATTATATTTATAAAGTGTTGGAATTTCATCTTCATAAGCAGTGAAATAAAATGCATCTTGTTCTTTATTTGCCCATTTGGGAAATAAATTTAAACCTTTTGATATTAATATCTTTTGATAAGTTAAAGTATAATCTGCTAACAAAATATCACTTTGCTTATTACCTTGAGTCCTAGCTATTAAAATTTTATGATCCATCCAATCAACCGGTGCAAAACCTAATTTTCTATTCATTTGAGCGACACTTCTATGTGCTAAAAATGGATATTCTTCAATGGAAAGAATTTGCTCATAAAATCTCGTTTTTGTTTCATTTGCAGCTAAAATTTCAACATCAATATCCAAAAGCTTACCATTTTTATTTAAAACATAAGAAAAAATATAATCACCTTGTTTTTCATCTTGAGTTAATTCAAAATTTGAACTCACTTTTATATCATTAACAAGCATATTATAAAAGCTTTTTTTAAGATCTAAATCATTCAATCTTGATTGATCTTTAATATAAATTTTAGGTAATTGCATACCTTTATTTACAACAGATATTGTCGCATCTTGCCCAAATAATACTGAACAAAAAAATAAAAACGCTAATATTTTTCTCATCACTTCTCCGTTTTAAACTCAATTATATCACTAAGTTTCATTTTAATTTTTCTTATTTTACCATTTGGAGGTAAAGTTATGTATTTTCCTTCTAAATTTTGTAAAAATTCTTTTGCCTTTTTATCAAAATTATCACTATGTGCACTAGTGGTACTTAACAAATAAAAATATCCGTTATTATCAATTACAAATTCTACTTCTATACTTAAATTACCACTAGGATTGTATATTCTCCATCTATCTTCAAGATGTTTTCTAACAGCACCTAAAAATTGATCATAAACTCCTATTTTTTGTTCTATAACAGATTGTCCTAGTTCTTGATTAATTTGTAGATTTTCATTTAATTGCTTAGAAAAATCATTGATTTTTTCTCTTTGAGTAAAAGTAGGTTTTTTCGATGGCATTGAAGATTGTACTTTTGTAGTTTTTTCTTCTTGATAGTCTTCTATTTTGCCAAATAACTCATTGAAAACACTAGCTTGTTGTTCTACATTTTGAGTATTAACATTTTTATTTGTAGTGTATTTTTGCAAAAGATTCTCTTCAAATAAACTTTGCAAATTTTCCTTTTGTAGCTCTTGTATCATATTTACTTGATTTTGATTTATACTATCTCCAAGTTCTATATTAATAAAACTATTGGGATCAATGGTATATTCAATAGCTTTTGGCTTATATTCGACTAACTTAAAAAATACTAAAAAAACAACAAAAAAATAAACTAAAATCGCATAAGTAAAAGCTTTAAAATTATATGTAGAATTTTCTTCCATTTTTTACTCAGTTTGCAAAGCAACTTTTTGAAAACCCAAATGCTTCATTGTTCTTAAAACACTCATTACATCATCATATTTTAAATTCTTATCCGCTCTAATGAAAACTGTTTCTTGAGTATTATATTGCACTTTTAATGCATTCATATTATCCGCAAAACTTAAAAAATTAAATTTATCTTTTCCTATAAAAATTTCTTTTTTTGCATTAATTGTTATAATTAAACTTTTGATATTTGGAGCACTTGAAGTTTTTTGTGAACCTTGAGGAAGTTGAACTTTTTCTTCATATGTAATACTTGGTGCTGTTACCATTAAAATAGCAAGCAATACAAGCATAATATCCACTAAAGGTGTAATATTTAGTTCGGGTTTTTCTTCTAAAAACATCAATTAAACCTTTGCTGAACTTACTAATACTTTTATCTCACTATCTAAAATATTAATTAGTTCATAAGCTTTGCGTTTGATAATCAAATGAAAACTATATGCAGGAATTGCCACTAAAATTCCACAACCTGTAGCTACCAAAGCTTCACTAATTTTTGGCGCAATAATACTCAAAGAATTTTGCATTTCTAAACCACCAAAAGTTTCAAGTATAGAAATAACTGTACCAAAAAGACCTATAAAAGGAGAGGTTGAAGCAATAATACTAAGCCAAGTTAATCCAATTGTAGCTTTTTTTTCAACAGAATTTTTATAAATATTCATCTTAGTTTCATCGATCTCAATACATTTTTTTAAAATTGATGCACTTTGGCTTAAATCTCTCTCTCCTCTCATCAAAGCTTCTAAAGCCTGACTTTCATCTTGCATCCATTTATTAATAAGCATTAATCTTGAAAATAAAATACTAAAACTAAGTATAAAATACACCGAAAGCCAAACCAATACAATATAAGTAATTAAGCTTGTATTTTCAAAAAAATGAAAAATTGATTGAAAATCCACTATTTTTGCCTTACATTATTATCCATCTTAGCAAAAGTAGAAGCTAAAGCAACACTATCACTACTCATAGATTTGATTAAATCTTTTGCATCTGCTAATCTTTTTGCTATTTCACTATCACTATTTCCTCCAACCCACACAGCACCTTTTGCTAAAACGCTTACTTTCGTTTCAGAAACTTTTGCATGACCTGAATCAATAGCAACTAACTCATGGGTAGAATCTGATTTTTCTATATCTATAATCCCTGCCCTTAAAGAAGAAATTAAAGATGCATGTCCTTTTAAAACACCAAATTCACCTTCACTTCCAGGAAGAACAATAGATTTTACATTATCATTGTAAATCATACCAAGAGGCGTTACCACCTCTATATGTATTAAATTATCCATTATTAAGCCTTAAGTTTTTCTGCTTTTTCAACAACTTCATCAATTCCACCTACCATATAGAAAGCATTTTCAGGTAAATGGTCATATTTTCCTTCTAAAATACCTTTAAAACCTGCTATTGTATCTTCTAAACTAATATATTTACCAGGACTTCCTGTAAATACTTCAGCAACGAAGAATGGTTGAGATAGGAATTTTTCAATTTTTCTTGCTCTTTCAACGATCAATTTATCTTCTTCACTCAATTCATCCATACCTAAAATAGCAATAATATCTTGCAAATCTTTGTATTTTTGAAGTACTGATTGTACTCCACGCGCTACTTTATAATGCTCTTCACCAATAATTTGTGGATCAAGCATTCTTGAAGTAGAATCAAGCGGATCAACAGCTGGATAAATACCTTTTTCAGCAATTGATCTATTTAAAACCGTAGTTGCATCTAAATGCGCAAAAACAGTTGCAGGAGCAGGGTCTGTTAAATCATCTGCTGGCACATAAACTGCTTGAACTGAAGTAATAGAACCTTTTTTAGTTGAAGTAATTCTTTCTTGAAATTTACCCATTTCGCTAGCTAAAGTTGGTTGATAGCCAACAGCTGAAGGAATTCTTCCTAAAAGTGCCGACATTTCAGAACCTGATTGTGAAAATCTAAAGATATTATCAATAAACATCAATACATCAAGTCCCATTTCATCTCTAAAATACTCAGCCATAGTAAGACCTGTTAAAGCAATACGATTTCTTGCTCCTGGTGGTTCATTCATTTGACCATAACATAATGCAACTTTATCTAAAACATTACTTTCTTTCATTTCATTGTAAAGATCATTACCCTCACGAGTTCTTTCACCAACACCTGCAAAAACAGAATAACCGCTATGTTTAAATGCAACATTGTGGATTAACTCCATAATAATAACGGTTTTACCAACACCTGCACCACCAAAAAGTCCTACTTTACCACCTTTTGCATAAGGAGCTAACAAATCAACTACCTTAATACCTGTTTCAAAAATTTCACTTTTTGTACTTTGCTCTTCAAATGGAGGTGGATCTCTATGGATTGACCAATGTTTATCAAAATTGATCTCTTCGCCCTCATCAATCAAATCACCTGTTACATTAAAAATTCTTCCAAGTACTTTTTCGCCCACTGGAACGCTAATTGGGTTTCCAGTCGCAACAGCCGTTAAACCCCTAACAAGACCATCAGTCATATCCATAGCGATAGTTCTTACTTTATTATCACCCAAATGCGCAGCTACTTCAAGCACTAGCTTGCATTCTTTTCCTTCTAATTCATAATTTACGATTATAGCTTCGTTAATTTGTGGAAGATACTCTTTAAATTCAACATCAACCACTGGTCCTAAAACTTGAGAAATAAAACCTTGCATCATCACTCCTAAATTTATTTCATTGACTCAACACCACTGATAATTTCTATCAATTCGGTGGTAATAGATTCTTGTCTTGCTTTATTATAAGCTAAATTGAGCTGTTTAACTCTAGCTTTTGCATTATTGGTTGCATTATCCATAGCTTGCATTCTTGCACTATGCTCAGCCGCCAAAGAATCAACTAAAGAAAAATACATATTATATTCAAAATAAGTTTTTAATAAATCATTTAAAATTTCTTCATCTTCAGGTTCTAAATCCATTAAAGATTGAGACTCTTGTTCTTCTTTGCTCGCAATAGCTTGCACTGGTAATAATTCATTAATACGAATTTCTTGTGAAATCATATTTTTATAGCCATTATGTACAATTACAACCTTATCTGTAACTTCATTTATAAAATCATCAACTGCATTTTCAATAATAGCACAAGCTTTTTCATAATCAGGGCTAGAGCTTGTGTCTAAATATTTTTCTAAAATTTCAATATTTTGAAAATTAAAATACTCTATACCTGTTTTACCAATAGCTCTTAATCTTACTTTGATTTTTTTTGCTTTACAATCTTCAAGCATTTCATTTACTGTTTTAATAGTTTTAATGTTAAAACCACCGCATAAACCTTTATCAGCAGTAATGAAAATAATATCCATTTTCTCAATATTGTCTTTTTTTCTAAAAAACGGAAGTTTATCATCAAGTCCTTCGTATTGATTAATCTTGAAAGCAATTTCAGATAAAACTTCATCAATTTTTTGAGCAAAAACTTTTGACTTTTTAGCTGCCTCTTCTGCCTTTCTTAATTTGGCAGTAGAGACAAGCTTCATAGCATTAGTTGTCTTTTGTGTATTATGAACACTTTTTATTTTTCTTTTAATTTCTTTTAAATTAGACATTTAAAAACCTTATATGTGGTTTGCTTTAAACTCACTCAATGCTTTAGCTAATTTTTCTTCTAAATCTTTATCTAAAGCCTTTTTGGTTCTAATTTGCTCAAAAATTTCTGGATATTTAGCTTCAATAAATGGATATAAAGCTGCTTCAAATTCTCCAATTTTAGAAACTGCTATATCATCTAAATATCCTTTAGTTCCCGCATAAATCATCACTACTTGATTTTCAGCTGAAAGCGGAGAATATGGAGGTTGCTTTAGAACTTCAACCATTCTTTGTCCACGCTCAAGTTGTTTTCTACTTGCTTCATCTAAATCACTTGCAAATTGCGCAAAAGCTTGCAATTCTCTATATTGAGCTAAGTCAAGTCTCAAGGTACCTGAAACTTGTTTTGTTGCTTTAATTTGTGCAGCACCGCCAACACGAGATACAGATAAACCAACATTAATCGCAGGACGAATACCTGAGTTAAACAAATCTGTCTCTAAGAAAATTTGACCATCGGTAATTGAAATAACATTGGTTGGGATGTAAGCTGAAACATCCCCTGCTTGAGTTTCAATAATAGGTAATGCTGTTAAGCTTCCTGCGCCAAGCTCATCACTTAATTTACTTGCTCTTTCAAGCAATCTTGAATGTAAATAAAATACATCCCCTGGATAAGCTTCACGACCCGGAGGACGACGCAAAATCAAAGACATTTCACGATAAGCAACAGCATGCTTACTCAAATCATCATAAACAATCAACGCATGTCTTGAATTATCTCTAAAATACTCACCCATAGTTACACCTGTATATGGAGCAAGATATTGCAATGCAGCAGGATCTGAAGCACCTGCATTTACTACTATACTATAATCCATTGCGCCGTATTCTTCAAGCTTTTTAACTACTTGAGCCACTGTGCTTTGTTTTTGACCAATTGCCACATAAATACAAATAACATCTTTACCTTTTTGACTAATAATCGTATCTATTGCAACAGTAGTTTTGCCCGTTTGTCTATCACCAATAATTAGCTCTCTTTGTCCTCTACCAATTGGAACTAAAGCATCAATAGCTTTAATACCCGTATGTAATGGTTCATGGACACTTTTTCTAGCCATAATACCTTTTGCTTTTTCTTCCACAAAGCGATATTCACTTGTTTCAATCGCTCCCTTAGCATCAATTGGCTCACCTAAAGCATTCACAACACGGCCTATCAACGCATCACCAACTGGAACCTTTAGAAGTTTTTTTAATCTTTTTACAGAACTTCCTTCTTTTAAGCCAAGTCCCTTTCCTAAAATAACAATACCAACACTTGATTCTTCAAGGTTAAGTACCATTCCCTTTTCGCCATTTTCAAATTCAACCATCTCACCGGCCATAGCATTTTTAAGACCATAAACCTTAGCAACACCATCAGCAACTGAAATAATCTTACCAGTTTCTTCTATTTCAAGATTAAAATCAAATTTTTCAATTCTTTCTTTTATAATAGAACTAATTTCATCTGCTTTAAATTTCATCAAGTCTCCTTAAATTGCTTTTAATATATATTCATTCATTTTAGCTTTTAAGCTTTGCATTGAAAATGAAATTTCATAACCAAGTCCATCTAAGCTAATTTTTACACTGTCATTATCACTTATTTTACTATCTAATCTAATCTTTGCATTGAATTTAAGACTAAGTTTTTCTTCTAAATTTTTAATTTCTTCTTCACTTAATTTTTCTTTTGAATAAACTTGCCCTAAAAATTCATTTTCTTTTAATGCTTTTTGTTCACTCAATTCTTTAGTAATGCTTGGAATTAACATCTCTCTATTGTTGCCAACAACTAAGCTCATAAAATTTTTAAAAGCATCACTTGGATTATCTAATAAAGAAAGTATAAAATCTAATTTTTTTTCTTGTTTAAGCTCATAAGCATTTAAAATACTTACAAATTTATCAGAAGCAAAAGCTGAACTAAGTTGTAATAAATTTGAATAAAAATTTTCAAAATCTTTTCTTTCTAATATAGCTTTTGCATAGGTTTTTGTAATTACACTTTCCATCAAGACACCTTTTTCATCATGATATTTAAAATTTCTTTTTGCTGAAGCTGTAAACTTTGATCTTCAAAAATTTCTTCTAAAACCGCTTGCACAACTTCTTTTTCCATTCTTCTTATTTCATATTCTTTATGCTCTTCATAAGTTTTTTCTAAAGCCTTAATCTCCATTTTTGTTTCAGCTTCTATTTTATCTGTAATGATTTCTGCTTCTTTTTTTGCAAGAGCAACTGCATTAATTGCTTCTTGTTTAGCTAAATCTAATTTTTTCATCATTTCTAATTTATGATTTTTGCTTGCAATAAGTTTTTCTTGTATTTCATTCATCCTAGAGGCAATTTTTGCAATTCTACCATTGTAAAAATTTTTCAAAGGAGTTGCAATAAAATAATATAAAATAGCAGCAAATAAAACAAAATTAACCGCTCTTGGAATGATATCGTATTCACCACTTCCATTACCTGCTGCAAAAGCATAAAAAGGAAGCACCGATAATAATGTAATTTTTTTCAACATTTATCTTCCTTAAATTTTACTCAAGCTATCTTTAAAGCTTTGCTTAAATTCTGGCATTTTTAAACGCATCTCTTCTTTTAATTCTTTTTCTTTTTCTCTTAGACTTTTTAGAAAAACATGCATTTGTTCTTCTAATTCTTTTTTCTTTATTGATAATTCTTTTTCTTGTTTTATTTTAGCTTCTTCTACTGCTTTTGCTTTGATTTGATTAATCTCATCTCTTGTTTGTATATGAATTTTTTCCAACTCATTTTCTACATTTGAAACATCATCAGAATTTTTTTTCATTTTTTCTTCGTCATTTTTAATAGTCAAATCTCTAGAATCCATAAATTTAATCAAAGGTTTATAGAGTATAGAATTTAAAATTGCTATCATAAGCAAAAAAATGACACCAGTAGCTATCATGATGGAAAAATGTACATCATTAAACATTAATACTCCTAAATAAATCTAAATAAAACGCGCAATTATACCAAAATATACCTAAAAGCATATTTAATCTAGTATTTTTAAAAATTTTAAAATCTCATTTTCGTCAGAAAAATTAACAATAATTTTTAAATCTTTCACTACTGTCTTAAATCCAAAAGATTCTATTTTTTCTTTTAAATTTAATATAGATTGATTTTGCTTATTTAAATTTGTATTTTTTTCTAAATTATTTGAATTTTTAAAATTTTTAATCAGTTTTTCTGTATCTCTTACATTAAGTTTTTGACCTATGATAGTATCAACTATCATTTTTTCTTCTTCTTTTTCAAGTCCTACTAAAACTTTTGCATGACCTTGTGAAATTTTACCTTCTATAATGAAATTTTGCGTTTGCTCATTTAAATTTAAGAGTCTTAAGGTATTAGCAATTTGTGGTCTTGACTTGTGAATAAGATCTGCTAATTTTTCTTGAGTTATGTCATGAATTTCCAATAATTCTTTATAAGAATGTGCCAATTCTATAGGATTTAAATTTTCCCTTTGGATATTTTCAATCAAAGCAAGCTCGCGTAATTTTATATCATCCACATTTAAAACTACGGCTTTAATCTGTTCTTTTTCTAAAAGCTTACATGCTCTAAATCTTCTCTCGCCAGCTATTATAATATAATCAAATTCATCTTTTTTAAAAACTACAATAGGCTGAATTAAACCATATTCTTTAATAGATCCCGCAAGCTCTTCTAAAGCTTGTGTATCAAAATTTTTTCTTGGCTGATAAGGATTTGGACTAATTAAATCTATATCAATTTCTTCTATTTTGCCTTCTTTTGATCCTAATTCTTTTTCATAAACCTCATCAATATCAGCCAAAATACTACTTAAACCTCTTCCTAATGCACTTTTTTTTGCCATTTTTTATCCTAATATAGAATGTGCTAAATTTTGATATGCTACTGAACCTGGGGATTTTATATCATAAAGTATAATAGGTTTTCCATAACTTGGACTTTCAGCAAGTTTTACATTTCTTGGTATGATGATAAAATCATCTTCATTATCACCTGTTCTAAATAGCTTTTGCTTGAAATTTTGTTTTAAATCTTCCACGGTATCTTTTGAAAGATTATTTTGTGAGCTATACATAGTTGGTAAAAAACCTTTTATTTTTAACTTTGGGTTGATAGTTTTTTTCACAAATTTTATGGTGTTTAAAACCATCGCAACACCCTCAAGCGCATAAAATTCACATTGTATAGGGATAATAACACTATCGCTTGCTGCAAAAGCATTTACCGTAATGCTTCCAAGTGCAGGAGGTGAGTCTATGATAATAAAATCATAATCTTTAGCAATTTCTTTGATTTTTTCTCTTAAAATCGTTCTATATTCTCCGCTTTCTTTTACTACTTCTTGCTCAATTCCAACCAAAGAAATATTTGATGGAGCTAAGTATAATTGTGGAAGTTCAGTTTTTAAAATGATTTCAGAAAGTTTTTTCCTGCCTATAAAAACATGATAAATATTATATTCATAATTACTTCTATTAAAACCAAGTCCTGTTGTAGCATTAGCTTGTGGATCAATATCTATCAAAAGAACCTTTTTTTCAGCTACCGCCAAAGAAGCCGCTAGATTAATAGCGGTAGTAGTTTTACCCACTCCGCCTTTTTGATTTGCAATAGTTATTATCTCACTCATCTTAAACTATATATCCTTTTATTATCTAACAATATAGAACCATCTTTATACAACAAAGCATCTTTTAAAGATAAAATCTTACCTTCATTATGTATAAAAAAATTTCTTGATTTTTCAAATTCTAGCATATACTTGCTAAAAATATTCTTCCATAAAATTTTCTCATCTACATAAGAAAAATACTCATTTAAAAGTTTTGCTATATCTACTTCTATGTCTAAAATTTCAGCATTAAATGGAGCATATTTAAGATTAATCCCTATTCCTACAACCAAAAAATCATTGATTTTAGAACTCATCAATCCGCCTATTTTTTTATCTTCTATATAAAAATCATTAGGCCATTTAATCCATACTTTTGAATTTTGTCTTTGCAATACTTCTTTCATTAAAAATGCAAAGTATATACTAGCAGAAGCCAAAGGAAGATCTTGCGCTAATTCTTGGGTTTTTATGCAAAAAGATACATGTAAATTTCCTTGCTTGCTTTGCCAAGTATTATCTCTACTACCTATACCAGCACTTTGGATAAAAGCACAAATGGCTGTATTTTCTATAATTTCTCCACTGCGAATTTTATCACTTAAATAAACTTGAGTTGATTCAAGTTCATCAAAATAAACTATCTCCAAGTTTTAACCTTTTTCCATTTAAATAAGTCTTAGCATCTAAAGCTTTTTTTCCACTTTCTTGTAAAGTTTTAATTCTTAAAACGCCTTTTTTACATGAAAGCAAAAAGCTTTCCTTTTCTACTTGTAAAATCACACCTGATTTTTGAGTTTTTTCATTATCGATTAATTCTATGTCTAAAAATTTCATACCATTTTCTAAAAAAATTCCAGGCCAAGGTGTAAAAGCTAGAAATTTTTGATAAATTTCACTTGCATTATCCAAATTAATCAAGCCATCTTCTTTTTTGATTTTTTTACAATGTGTAGATAAATTTTCATCTTGTTTTTTTGGGATAATTTTTTCAAAATTCAAAAGTGTAGAAATAGTAAGTTTGGCTGCTAAATTTGAAAGCATGATAAAAACTTCAGCTGAATTTTTACCTGCGATATCACATTCTATGTTTTCTAAAATAGCACCGCTATCAAGCCCTTCTTCCATAAGCATGGTACAAACCCCGCTTATTTTATCCCCATTTAAAATAGCGCTTTGTATAGGTGAAGCACCACGATATTTAGGAAGCAAGGAAGCGTGCAAATTGACACAAGGAGCAATATCTAAAATTTCTTTTGGTAAAATCTTCCCATAAGCAGCAACAACTATAAAATCAGGTTTTAGGCTTTTTATTTCATTGATTATATTTTCATCTTTTAAGCTTTTTGGAGTGAAAATTTCTATATTTAAATTATTTTCTAAAACAAATTTTTTAGTATCACTTGAAGTTAAAATTTGTTTTCTTCCCACAGGTTTATCAGGCTGGGTAAATAAAGCTTGGACATTAAACCCTTTATCAATAAGCTCTTTTAAAATACATGTTGCATAAGAGGGAGTTCCCATAAAAATGATATTTTTCATAATGCCACTATCCTTTTTTGATAAGTTTTTATAGCTTTTTGATATGAAAGCTCAAGATAATCTTTAAAAATTTCAAAATTTTTTCTTGAAGGATTGTTAATACAAATATATCCCATATAAGCATAAATTGGATGAGACATGATAAGATCAAGCATAGAAAAATCATAATTTAAATTAACAACCTCACCCTTTAAAGCTTTTTTAGGTTTTTTACCAAAAAGATTTTGGTAATCTTGATCACAAAGAGAGCAACTTAGACGAAATACACCTTCTCTATTTAAATTCGAAGCTTTATCATTTATACCATCATTTTCTTTAATAGTGCAAAAATAAACTCCGTTTTTTAAAACCCTATCGGGATTATAAAAAAAGCTATGCTCTTTATAGGTAAATTTATACACCAAGTCTTTACAATTAGACTTGATATATTCTTGGATAAAATCTATAGTTAAATTTTCACTCATCAAAGATTATTTTGACTTCTAATTTTTTTAACTTCTTCTAAAAGCATAAATTTAAGCTCTTTTAAACCTGTTTTTTCAAGACTTGATACTTTAACAAAAAAGCTTTGTGGATTATTTTGACTTTGCAAATAAGCTTTTAACTCATTATAATCATCTTCCATTTTTTGTGCAAATTCCTCACCTAAATTTACACTATCACTTTTTGAAAGCATTAAGCCAAAATTTCTTGCATAAAGTTTGCTTGAAAATTTTTCTAATTCTTTTCTTAAAATACAAAATTGCTCTTTTAAACTCATATCTCTTAATGGATCAAGCACAAAAAGCAAAAAAGAAGTTCTTTCTATATGTCTTAAAAACTCAAGTCCCAAACCCCTACCATCGCTTGCACCTTCTATAATACCTGGGATATCTGCCATTACAAAAGAATTATAATCATCTACTTCAACCATACCAAGTTTTGGAGTTAAAGTAGTAAATTCATAATTAGCTATTTCAGGTCTTGCATTAGACACTACGCTTATAAGAGTAGATTTTCCTACATTTGGAAAGCCTACAAGCCCAACATCCGCTATGAGTTTTAACTCTAAGCGCACACATAAGGTTTTTCCTGTCACACCTGGTTGAGCATAATCTGGGCGCTGATTAGTAGAGTTTTTAAAGTGAGTATTACCAAGACCGCCTTTACCACCTTTTAAAAAGAGTTCTTTTTGACCTTCTACTAGCATATCAAGCAAAACTTCCCCACTTTGTGCGTCAATTACTTGAGTGCCTTGAGGAACGATTAATTCTAAACTCTCCCCTCTTTTGCCATTTTTATTACGACCCAAACCCGGTTGGCCATTTTGTGCTTTAAGTTCTTTTTTGCCTTTAAAGTGCGCTAGGGTATGGGTGTTATTATCACATATAAAATACACATCGCCACCATTTCCACCATCACCACCATCAGGCCCCCCAAGTGGAACATGTTTTTCACGGCGAAAACTCACAGCACCTTTACCACCATTACCCGAACTTAAAACTAATTTTACATTATCTATAAACATACAATCACCAAAGTATAAATTTTTAAAATGATATTATATTTTTTTTAATATATTAAGATTGAAAAGAAGAAAAAGGCTACAAAGTAGCCTTGAAATTATGCAGGATAAACAGAAACTTTTTTTCTATTTTTATCTTTTCTTTCAAATTTTACAAAACCATCAATTAAAGCAAAAATTGTATGATCTTTTCCCATGCCTACGTTATTACCTGCATGAGTTGCTGTTCCTCTTTGGCGAATGATGATGTTACCAGCGCGAACAAATTCTCCACCAAATTTTTTAACACCTAGACGACGACCTATAGAATCACGATTATTCTGAGTTGAACCTTGACCTTTCTTGTGTGCCATTCTTTACTCCTTAAGCTTTAATATCTACTACTCTAACGCGAGTAAATTGTCTTCTAAAACCGCGTTTTAATTTTGAGTCTTTTCTACGTCTTTTTTTATAAATCACAACTTTTTTGTCTTTTCCATGAGCAATCACTTCTAAAACAACTTTTGCACCCGCAACAAACGGCGCACCTACCTTTAATTCTTTATCGCATACAGCAAGAACTTCACTTACTTCTACGCTTGATTTTGCTTCAGCTTCAAAACGATCTAGTTTAAGCTCATCACCTTGGCTTACTCTGTATTGTTTTCCACTGTGTTTTATAATAGCATACATACAGCTATCCTTTCTTAAAATATTTTGGTAGCACCATAAAGCATTATGCATAAACATAATTTTAGAAAGCTTTAATGGCTAAAAGCAGTAATTATATCTTGATTTTATATAAAGTAAGCTTAAGACGCAAAAAGCGTCTTAAGATTTAAATTAAAGCTCTGGTTTTGGAGTTTTTTCAGTTGCTTTTGGAAGTTGAGGGTAAGTAATGCTTGGTTTTTTACCTGTTAAGGCATGTAAGAAAGTTTCTATAGAAGCTGCTTCTTTATCAGAAATTTCTATACCAAGTTGCACACTGCCCATTTCTTTGATTGCTTCTTGTAAAGACCAAATAGCACCATTGTGAAAATACGGAGCAGTTTCAGCAATATTTCTTAAGGTTGGAGTTTTAACTAAGCCATTTGCATCACCTTTAAAATCTCCTACATTTGCAAATTTATATTTAGCTGCTACTTGGAAAGCCTGCATACTACCACCTAAATTTACTCCTGTATGACAAGCTGTACAGCCTTTATCGATGAAAGTTTTCAAACCTTCTTTTTCTTTTTTACTTAATGCTTTTGTATCACCTTCTAAGAATTTATCAAATTTAGATGGAGTTAAAAGTGTTCTTTCAAATGTAGCAATAGCATCTGCAATATTATCAAAAGTTACTCCACTGCTACCATAAACTTTTTTAAATTCTTTTACATATTCTGGCATAGAAGAAATTTTTTCAACAGCTAGTTTTGCTGGGGTTGCCATTTCAGGTTCTGCTTCAATTGGTCCTTTTGCTTGATCTGCTAAAGTTCCTGCTCTACCATCCCAAAATTGAGTTGAATTTAAAACTGAGTTATAAACTGTTGGCGAATTTAAATGATGAGGATTAGCTGTCCATTTGTGTCCTACAGCAGCCGCTATACCATCAGTACCACCCATACCTAAATTATGACAGGTATTACAAGAAATCAAACCACTTTTAGAAAGTCTTGGCTCAAAATACAGCTTTTTACCAAGGTTAGCTTTCTCTTTAGAGAATTTACTAGCTTTAATACCCATTTCTTTTAATAGTTTTTCAACACCTGTCTGATCTTTTGGTAAAGGTGCCAAACCTGCAGCTTTTGCTTCATCAAGCAAAGCTTTATCGTTAGCAAAAGCAGTTGATGCAACTAATAATGATGATGCAACTAATAATGAAATTTTTTTCATTATCTACTCCTAAATAAGATAAAATAAAGCCTATTTAAAATAAACTTATTGAAAATATATCTATAATTTTCTTTAAATAATATAAAAAATTTATATTTAACAATAAAAATTATTATAGGATAAAATATCTCTTAAATATTTATTTCAGGGTTTTTTGCTATTATTACAGAGTTTTACAAAAATCTTAGGGAAAAGTAAATGGAAAATTTAATAATCTATCTTTTAGCTTATCTTATAGGCGCTATACCATTTGGGCTTTTACTAGCTCAAATTTTTGCTAAAACAAACATTAAAAATATGGGTAGTAAAAGTATAGGCGCTACAAATGTTTTAAGGGTAGTAAAAGAAAGCGATCCTAAACTAGCTAAAATACTTGCTATTGCAACCGCTATTTTAGACGCATTAAAAGGAATCATACCTATATTAGTGGCAAAATTTATGGGCTATGATGAAAATATCTTATGGACTATGGCTGTTTTAGCAGTATTTGGGCACTGCTTTTCTCCTTATTTAAAATTTGAAGGTGGTAAAGGAGTGGCTACAGGGGCTGGGGTTTTAGCAGTATTTTTACCTTTTGAAATAATATCTGCGGTTTTAGCTTGGTTTATCATAGGAAAGGTATTTAAAATTTCAAGCTTAGCTTCATTAGGAGCTTTAATTGTTTTAATAGCTACTTCATTTATTTTTCATTATAACATGCCTATGATCAACACCCATGCACCAATTTTTGTTATTGCATTTATAGTAATTTATAAACATATACCAAATATTTTAAGGCTTATTGGAAAACAAGAATGCAAAGTCATATAAAAGTCAGTTTAGAATTTAAATGTATTATAGGGCTTTTGGATTTTGAAAGAATTCAAGAACAAAAAGTTATTATAGAACTAGAAGCTAAAAGTAAAAAATTTTTAGATTATGCAAAACTTTGTATTAGAATAGAAAAAATTTATAAAAAGAAAAAATTTAAAACTATAGAAAAATCTTTAAAATACATATGCAAGGATATTAAAAAACATAATAAAAAGCTTAAATTTATAAATATCACTTGTTACAAACCTGATATTATCAAAAATGCATGCGTTGGAGCTAGTCTGAGTAAAAAATATTAAAATTTTTTTAAAGAATTTTGAACATTTGCTTAATTTGTGTTATACTTTTGCACTAAAACTATCTTCAAAGGAATAAAATGCGTATTTTAGTTGTAGAAGATGAAGCATCACTTAATAAAACTCTATCAAATACCTTAAATGAGTTTGGCTATCAAAGTGATACTTCAGAAAATTTTAAAGACGCTGAGTATTTTATAGGTATTAGACACTATGATTTAGTATTATCAAATTGGACTATTGGCAATAATGATGCAAGTGATTTAATTAATGCCATTAAGCAAAAATCTCCAAGAACTGCTATAGTTACAATATGCGCAAAAGCAGATAAAGAAAATGAAATCAAAGCTTTGAAAGCTGGAGCAGATGATTATATAAAAAAACCTTTAGATTTTGAAATTTTAATGGCGAGAATTGAAGCTAGACTTAGATTTGGCGGAACAAATGTGATCAAAATCGATGATTTAGTGATTGATCCTGATGAAGAAAAAATCACTTATCAAGGAAAAGATATAGAATTAAAAGGAAAACCTTTTGAAGTTTTAACTCATTTAGCTAGACATTCAGATCAGATTGTGTCAAAAGAACAACTTTTAGATGCTATTTGGGAAGAACCTGAACTTGTAACTCCAAATGTTATAGAGGTTGCAATCAATCAAATAAGACAAAAAATGGATAAACCGCTTAACATCTCTACCATAGAAACCGTGCGTCGTAGAGGGTATCGTTTTTGTTTTCCTAAAAAAACTAACTAAAATTTTAGAATGATTTAATCATTCTAAAAAGTAGATTTTGTTTTTTCTTTCATTTTAAATTACCTATAAGTTTTTATATAGTATAAGTTTGCTTTATTACTTATAAAAAGGAAAAAAATATGTCACTTTTAATCACTAGAGAATGCATATCCTGTGATGCATGTAGGGAAGAATGTCCCGATGAAGCAATCTATGATAATGATCCAATTTATGTCATAGATCCTGATCTTTGTACTGAATGTGTGAATGAATTTTCAGAACCAGCTTGTATAGTAGCTTGTCCAGTAGATTGTATCATACCTGATCCTGATAATGTAGAAAGCATTGATGAGCTTCGCTTAAAACATAAAAATAAAGATATTTAATGGCTAAAAAAACAGCAGTAATTGACCTTGGCTCTAATTCCGTTCGTATGGTAGTTTTTGAAAAAACCTCAAGATATGGTTTTTTCATTTGTAGTGAGCACAAAAAGAAAGTAAGACTTGGAGAAAATGCTTACAATAATAATAAAATTCTTCAAGAAGAAGCCATGCTTAAAGCCGAAAAAGCTTTAACTTATTTTAAGGAAAAAGCTTTAAAAGAAAAATGTAGAAAAATTATTGCTGTTGGAACTTCTGCATTAAGAGATGCACCCAATGCTAAAGATTTCATAGCTAGAATAGCAAAAAATGTAGGTTTAAATATAAAATGTATTAATGGAAAAACGGAGTCATTTTTAGGTGGGCTTGCTGCGCTAAATTTACTATCAGATATTCAAAATGCCACCACTATAGATATAGGTGGAGGATCGACTGAGCTTTGTTTAATCAAAGAAGGTAAGATTGTAGATTGTATTTCACTTGATCTTGGCACAGTAAGATTAAAAGAAATTTTTTACGATACAAAAAAATTTAATGCACTAGACCAATTTATACAAGAAGCACTAAAACAAGTTCCAAAGCATTTTCAAAATGAAAATATCATTGCCATAGGTGGAAGTTTAAGGGCATTGTCAAATTCTATAATGAAAAAAAACTCTTACCCGTTAAAAATGATTCATAATTTTAGTTATAGTTTTGAAAAAGAAAAAAATCACATAGAAAAAATTCAAAATGCTAAAAATTTAAATGATTTTAACATAAAAAAAGATCGTTTTGATACTATAAAAGAAGGATGTGTGATATTTTTAGCACTAGCAAAAAATTTAAAAGCTAAAAATATCATCACCTCTGCAGTGGGTGTTAGAGAAGGTGTATTTTTATCTAATCTTTTTCAAAAATATACTAAAATAAAAAACGAAACAACGGATTTTTCAAAATTTAATGCCAAATTTCCTCCGAATTTCAATCCAAGCTTAAAATCTATACAAGATCGTTTTAGTATAGATTATAATGATAAAAGTGCTTATTTTGCAAATAAATTATTTGATACTCTTTTGCCCATCCATAAAATTAATCTTACTTTTAAAAAAGATCTTATAAATGCTGCAAAATTATCGCATATAGGTGAGAGAATTAATTTTTATTTTGCCAATGAACATAGTGCTTATATAGCTCTAAATAGCCTGCATTTTGGTTTTTCACATAAAGAAATTTTATTAATTTCTACTATTTTAAAAGCCAATGGAAAAAAAATCAATCCATTTGCGATAGAAAATATAAAAGATTTACTACCAAATAATCACATATTAGCTTGGCTTAATTTTATTTTAGCTTTATCAAAAAAACTTGCAAAAGACACTGATGAGAATCTTGATTTCACGCTAAAAAATCATACTTTGTATATATACTCGACTAAAAAACAAATTTATTTTTCAAAAGAAGAAATCAAAAAAATTTCAAAGCCAAAACTTATCATTTTGGCTTTTAATCAGCAAAATTAATTATTTTGTTTTAAAAGTAAATTTTGCAATCTTTGTTTATTTTCTTCAAAATAAGAGTCAAAATCTTTTTCTTTTAGCTTTTGAGGTGCTTTGTTTTGTTCTTCATTTTTTATCAAAGCTTCATTCGTTTCTAATACCACATTAGAGTTTCCTATAATCATAGTATAACGCTTCAAACCATACTCAAAAACTACAAGTTGATTGTGTCTATCAAGTGGTCTTTGAAAGATTAAATTAAAATTCCTATCTAAAGGGTGTTTTTGTCTTAGATATATTTTTAAAAACCAAAGTCCAACAAGCAAAAGTATCAAAACGCTTACAACTAAAATATAATTTGTAAAATCATATTCTTGCATTTTTATTTCCTCGTTTTTTTCCTCTAAGCTTTTTTTAGTACTTAAATTTACACCTTCTTTTTGAGCACGCAATCTTAAACCATATTCACCAATCGCATCAGCGGTGATTTGTATTTTATCACCTACACTTAAAGCTATAAAAGTTTTTTTATCTTCTGAAAAAATTTTAATTTTTTTTATAATATCAGAATTTAACGCTCTATCTTCCTCTTTTGCACTTTTAGCATTTAAAGTAAAAATAATAATACCATCTTTTTTCTTTTGACTAATACCTTCTTTATAAGGAACATCAAATGAAAAAGTAATATCCACCCTATCTTCTCTTGGATAAATATTGTAATCAAGAATTTTTGCCCCAAAAAGAGGTAAAGCGAGTAATAAAATCCAAATAAATTTCATTGCAATTCTTTTTTGAAATACTGCAATACTGATTTAGAATCTAAAATTTCATTAATCCTTATAGCAAGGTTTTTCTCATACACCATTACCTCACCTTTTCCAAAAATTCTTCTATTTAAATAAAGTTCCACGCTTTCACCTGCTGGCTTTTCAAGGTCTATCACAGAACCAACTTCTAGCTTTAAAAGCTCTCTTACGCTCATATTAGTAGTACCAAGCTCACTAACAAAATCAACGCTAATATCTAAAATATCTTCATAAGATTGCAACAATCCTAAATGATCTTCTATCATAATTTTTTATAACCTATTCTAAAACGAGCATTTTTCATTTCATAAGTAAATTTTTCTTTGAGTTTGATTTTTGAAAATCCATCAATACGTCCTAAATATTCAGGAACACCCAAACGATACTCATCTTTGCCATTAGTGTCGTTAAGTAATTTTTTGGCATAACCTATAATTTGATTAGCTACTTCTTTTACTAAATCTGCTAGATCATCTTCTTTTAACTCTTCATGCAATAAAAATTGCGCAATCTCATTAAGAGCCTTTTTTTGAAAAAACAGATAAAAACTATATTCTTCATCTTTAAAATACAAAGGTATAGAAGCCCCATAAAGCTCGCCTCTAATCACGCTTGTTGGTGTAATTTTAAGTTTTAAAATGTGTTCACAAAAGTGATAAATCGAATATTCTAGTGTTTTAGTCATAGTTTTTTCCTTAGATAACTTTATAATAAATTTATTTTACTAAATAAACCTTTAATCACAATTAATAATTAAAATATAAAATATAGTAAATTTTTATTTAAATTAAAAAAGGTTTTTTGATGTTTATAGAAAATTTTAACATAAATGAAAAAGTTTTCATCATCGCTGAACTTTCAGCCAATCATGCAAATAGTCTTGAAATAGCTTTAAAAACTATACAAGCAGCCAAACAAGCAGGAGCTAATGCTATAAAAATTCAAACCTATACCCCAGATAGCTTAACACTAAATTCTGACAAAAAAGATTTTATTATTGAAGGTGGTTTATGGCATGGACGCAAACTATATGAGCTCTACGAAGAAGCTAAAACTCCTTATGAGTGGCATGAAAAACTTTTTGAATGTGCTAAAAATGAAGGTTTAATTTGCTTTTCTAGTCCTTTTTCTAAGGAAGATGTAAATTTTTTAAGGCGATTTAATCCCCCAGCTTATAAAATCGCTTCCTTTGAAGCAAATGATTATGATTTTGTGCGTTGTGTGGCAAAAGAAAACAAACCTACTTTAGTTTCTACAGGCATAGCCTATGAAGAAGAACTTGAAATGATTGTTAAAATTTTTAAAGAAGAAAACAATCCGAATTTGATTTTGCTTAAATGCACCTCGGCTTATCCTTCACAAATTTGTGATTTAAATTTAAATGTCATAAAAACTTTACAAGAAAAATTTAACACTATTGTTGGTTTAAGTGATCATAGCGAGGGATTTTTAGCACCAACTTTAGCCGTAGCTCTTGGCGCAAGAGTCATAGAAAAACATTTTATATTAGACAAAACTTTAAATAGTGCTGATGCTAAATTTAGTCTTGATTTTGAGGAGTTTAAGCAAATGTGTTCTATGGTGCGTTTAAGCGAGCAAGCTTTAGGAAACAAAGAATTTAACATGGATGAAAAAACTTTAAAAAACCGCCATTTTGCAAGAAGTTTATATACAAGCAAAGACATCAAAAAAGGTGATATTTTCACACGAGAAAATATAAAAAGCGTAAGACCAAGCCTAGGTTTGCATCCTAAATTTTTACCTATCATGCTTGGTAAAAAAGCAAGTTGTGATATAGAATTTGCTAAAGCTTTAGAAGAAAAACATTTCAAGGAATAATCATGAAAAAATATATTTTGTTTAAAAATCATGATAGTAAAAAATATGTTTTGATATAATAAAATAAAAATTTGGACTTTAAATGAATAAAGAATTATTTTTAAAAAACACCCAAGCTCTTTTTGAAGTAGATCAAATACTAGCTTATGAGTTGAGAAAAATCACTCAAAATCATAAATTTAAAATCATAGAAGATAAAATTTTTGATTTGCAAAATCAAGTTTTTTTAGATGAAAATCATTCTTTTGATTATGATAAATTTCAATTATATCCAGTATTATTTTTTTATGGTTTTGGCGATGGAAAATTTTTTATAGAACTTTTAAAAAATCAGAATTTAAAACATATTGTTATTTTTGAAGAAGAATTAGAAATTTTATATCTAGTTTTTCATATGATTGATTTTACCACGCTTCTTAGAAAAGAAAAACTTATTTTGTTTTTTACACCAAATATCAACACCGCTCAACTTAAAGTTTTATTTAATTATCCGCAAATAAAACATACGCTGAAAATTTTCAATTTTCATTTTTATAATGATTTTTATATTAATTTTTACACACCCAATGCTCAAAATGTGATGCAAATTTTATTAAATCTCATAAAAACACTAATGCTTGCTCGTGGAAATGACCCAAAAGATGCTTTGCTAGGAATAAAACATAATATTATAAATTTAGAAAAAATCATCACTCATACTCCTTTTAAAAATCTAATAAAAGATAGAAAAGCAAAAGCAAAAAATGCCATTATAGTTTCAACAGGTCCTTCTTTGATGAAACAACTTCCGCTTTTAAAAAAACACCAAGAAAATGTTGTAATTTTTAGCGCTGATAGCTCTTATATTATCTTAGCTAAAGAAGGAATTAAGCCTGATTATGTCTTTTCACTAGAAAGAGAAGATATGACTAGCGAATTTTTTAATAATGATTTTGGAGAATTTGATAAAAATATTTTATTTATCATAGCTTCTTTAACTCATCCTAAAACTATAGAATATTTAGAAAAAAACAATAGAAATTATATGCTCGTTTTAAGACCTTTGTTTTTTGAAAGCAAACTTGGCTTAAATGAATATGGTTTTTTGGGAAATGGCATGAGTGTTGCTAATATGGCTTATGAGTTAGCTGGAGCTTTAAGATTTGAAAATATTATTTTAATAGGGCAAGATCTAGCTTATAGTGATGATGGAAAGTCTCACCCAAAAGAACATTTATATGGTGATCAAGGAGATGAAGAAGTTGTTTATAAAACAATCTGTGCATATGGAGGTAATAAAGAAGTAAAAACACAACTCACATGGTATTTGTTTTTAAAAAGTTTTGAAAAAGATATAGCTCTAGCTAGAGATATATTAAAAATCAAAACTTATAATGCCACAGAAGGTGGGGCAAGGATAGAAGGAACTATAGAAAAACCTTTTAAAGAAATTTGTGAAGAGTTTTTAAAAGAAAAAATTGAAAAAAATATTGTTTTAACAAAAGCAAAAAATCCACAAAAAAAACTAAAACAATGCAAAGAAAAACTCAACAAACAAATAAAACAAAGTGAAATTTTTATCAATGAATGCAAAAAAGCTATTAAAGATAAGAGCTTAGAAAGATTAGAAAAACTAAGACTTAAGCTCCCAAAAAGTGAATTTTTTTCAGATATTTTACAAGCTAGATGCTTTCAAAATGAATGTGAGGTTTTAAAATACAAAGTTGAAAAAGAAAAAAATACAAAATCTTTCTTAGAACAACAAATCGATTTTTTTGATGAGATTATTTTATATCTTGAAAATTATAATAAAACTATAAAAGAAAATTTAAAACAATAACACATCAAATTTTTGATAAAAAACATAAAAAATGACGATATTATTTTTTTAATCAAAAAGGATAAAAATGAAAACAGAGATTTTTAAAAAAAATTTAAAAGCCTTAAAAGGAAGTGATTATCAAACACTAAAAAGAAAATTAGGTAGAATAAAAGAAGCTAAAGATTATATTTATGTTTTTGATAAAGATCCTTTAAATTGTAATATATGTTATAAAAATATAAAAAATTTATATATAAATCCTTTAAAAGAACTACAAGAAAAAATTGAGCTTTTTAATAAAGAATACTTAAGATACCCTATACTTTTTTTCTATGGATTAGGCAATGGTATATTTTACAAAAGTTTGCTTGCAAATAAAGAACATAAAAGAGTTATTGTATACGAAAAAGATATTGAGTTAATATTTTTAGTTTTTAATATGATAGATTTTTCCAAAGAACTTTTAGAAGGTAGGTTTATTTTAATCCATACAAAGGAATTTAACTATACAAAAGCTGATACATTGTGCTCTTTTTTAAATTTATTTTTAAAAACTTACACTCTGCATATTCATTGTGAATTTTATGAAGAAAAACAAAAAGAAGAAATTAAAAACATAAATGATTTAAATTCCAAAGTTATTAAAAATATTGCCTTAAGAAGAGGAAATGATCCAATTGATGCCATGCAAGGCATAGAACAATTTGTTCTAAATTTACCTAAAATGCTTACACATCCAAGTTTTAACGAATTTAAGAAAAAAAGATCAAATAAAAGCAAAAATGCTATATTGGTAGCTACTGGACCTTCTTTAAAAAAACAACTTCCTTTACTTAAAAAATATGCTAACAAAGCTACTATATTTTGCGCTGATAGTGCTTATCCTATCTTAGCAAAGGCAGGTATAAAACCTGATTATGTTTGTATGCTAGAAAGAGATGATGTGGTATCAAAATGCTTTGATAATGATTTTAAAGAATTTGATAAAGACATTACTTTTATTTTAGCTTCATTAGTATATAAAGATAGTGTAGAATTTTTAGAAAAAAATAAAAGAAAATATATTTTAGTTTCAAGATCATTACCTTTTGCTTATTCTTTAGGATTGCATGATTTTGGCTATGTAAGTGGCGGAATGAGTGTAGCACATTTAAACTATGAACTAGCGCTTTTGTTAGGACATGAAAATATCGTCTTAATAGGACAAGATTTAGCTTATAGTGATGATGGAAAATCTCATAGTGAAGGATTTTTACATGAAAGTTATCACGAAGGAGATTTTGAACGAGACCATGGAAAATTTGAAACCTTAGCTTATGGTGGAAAAACTTATGTGCAAAGTTCAGAGGTTTGGATGTTATTTAAGCAAATTTTTGAAAGTTTATTTCACAAACAAACAAAAGCAAAAATTTACAATGCCACAGAAGGTGGAGCAAGGATAGAAGGAACTATAGAAAAACCTTTTAAAGAAATTTGTGAAGAATTTTTAAAAGATGGAGTAAAAAAACCTTTTCCAAAACTAAATCCACCAAAACGCAAAGACAGCCAAGAACTTATGCTAAAAGCTTATAAGCAAATCAAACAAAATATAAAAATTAGCCAAAATTTTTTAAAAGAATGTAAAAAACTTCATAAAGAATTAAATTTAAAAAGTAAAACTCATTATACTATCAAAGAATTAAATTTAAAAATAGACAAATTAAAAGAAAAATTGGAAAGCAAAAAATATATTTTTTTAAGAGAAATTTTAGGGCCATCACTATTTCATTTAGAAAGTTCTTTTTCAAAAATATATGTTAATCCTATGCATAATGATAGTGATAAACAAAATAAACTTGTTGCTTGGATTACAGCACATAAATCTTGGCTAGAAGAAATCAGCGAACTAGCTTTAGTCCAAGAAAAAGCTTTAAAGATAGCCATCATACCTTTGCAAGATATTTTAGAAAAAAGAAATTTAATATAAGGCGAAACTGCCTTATATTATTTGGATTTATTGTAAGAGTTTTAAAACATTTTGTTGCACAGCATTAGCTTGACTCATAGCATAAGATCCGCTTTGAGCTAGGATGTTGTATTTAGAGAAA